>JBKEGM010000096.1:0-8394 GCA_046710005.1 Natrialbaceae archaeon | reverse complement strand
CCCTCGGGGAACTCCGAGAGGACCGACTGATCCTCGTCGAGAAAAAAGGCAATCGAACGGTGATTCGGCCAGCCGACCGCGTCGTGCCCGATCCTGACGAGGGCACCGACGATCGAACGCTCCTCGAGGAACTCCGCGATCGGTTACCCTTCTGAACGGTCACTCCGTGCCGAGTTTCTGGCGGCTGATCTTGACCCCGGTTGGCGTGACGACCAGTTGATCGTCCCCCTTCTGCACGATGTCGCCGTCGACCTCCTTGGCGACCTGGCGAAGTTCGTCGAGAATGTGATCGGCCGTGCTATCCTCCGTCCGGAGGCGCGTGATGTCAGCGATGACGAGGTCGCCATCGTAGACGGCGTCTTTGATGGCGATCGCGTCCTGCTGTTCTTGAATTTCGGCAATGTGAACGCTCATAGCGGCGTCCGCCGGCGTGGTTTCGAGTTGTTCTGCATCCAGTTCCACGTAATCGTCGACGCCGCGAGAGCCGCGGTCACCGAAAATCTTGCTCATCAATCCCATAGGCGAATCCGTCCGTCGGCGCGAGTATAGTTCTTACGTCAGACGGACGTGACGGGGGTCTTCCCAAAGTGACCCCCAAAATGGCGAGGTTTTATAAGAAATAAGATATTGGGTACCCCTGGAGCATGGCTGACAATAGCACACATATTTCTCGCCGGGACGTGATCCGCGGCGCCGCAGGGGCGATGGGGGCAGCGGCGCTGGGCGGCCAGGCGAGTGGGGACGAAACCGACAACGAACGGGTAATCGTGGGATTAGCACCGAACGCAAACTTCGACGTGGCGAGGGGGAAGGCGACGTCGGTCCATCGCGAAATGGACTTCGAACACGTGGGCAAGGCTGTCGCTGGCGAATTCCCGAGGGCGGCGATTGAGGGACTCGAAAAGAACCCTCGCGTAAAGTATATCGAGGCGGATAGCGAGTACCACGCACTGACGCAGACGCTGCCGTGGGGCGTGGATCGGGTCGACGCCGACGTTCTCCACGGCAACGGGGAGACGGGCAATGGCGCCGACGTCGCCATTCTCGATACCGGCATCGACAGCGACCACCCAGACATTCAGGCGAATATCGGGGCGGGGAAGGCCTTCGTGACCTGTGGGAGCGTCGGCGGGTGTCGGTTCGGCGCCGGGCCGAACGACAACGACTGCAATTACACCTGGGACGACGACAACAACCACGGCACTCACTGTGCGGGCACCGCTGATGCCGTGGACAACAACGAGGGCGTCGTCGGGGTCTCGACCGAGGCGACGCTCCATGCCGTCAAGGTGCTGGACGGCTGTGGTAGCGGCTCGCTGTCGGACATCGCGGCCGGGATCGAGTACGTCGCCGACCAGGGCTGGGACGTCGCCTCGATGAGCCTGGGGGCGTCCTCCGGCGACTCGACGCTGCAAAACGCCGTCCAGTATGCCAACGATAAGGGCGTGTTGCTGGTGGGCGCGGCGGGCAACGATGGTCCCTGTACGGACTGTGTCGGCTATCCGGCCGCCTATAGCGAAGTCATCGCCGTCTCCTCGACGGCCAGCGACGACTCCCTGTCGGATTTCTCCTCGACCGGCCCGGAAGTCGAACTGGCGGCGCCCGGCACGGACATCTACTCGACGGTTCCCGCCGGGTACGACACCTACTCCGGGACCTCGATGGCGTGTCCGCACGTCTCCGGGGCCGGTGGGCAGTTAATGGCGAACGGCTACACCAACACGGAAGCGCGCCAACAGCTCCAGGACTCCGCCGAGGACATCGGTCTGGGGGACAACGAGCAAGGGTACGGTCTGCTCGACGCCGAAAACGCGGTGCTCGGGGGCTCAACCGACGGCGCACCCAGCGTCTCCTGGGCCAACCCGGCCGATGGCGACACTGTGAGCGGTTCGGTCACGGTGCAGATCAGTGCCTCCGACAGCGAGGACAGCGACGACTCGCTTGACGTCACGTACAGTGTCGACGGCGGCACTGCACAATCGACGACATACAACTCCACGTCGGGGTACTACGAGAACTCCTGGGACACCACCGGCGTGAGCGACGGCGATCACACCCTCGAGGCCCAGGCGACGGACTCGGCTGGCAACACGTCGACGGCAAGCATCACCGTCACGACCGACAACACCGAAAGCGCGCCCACGGTGGACTCGCTCTCGGCAAGCGAGGTGGAAACCTCGGACTCGGACGCCGAATTCGACGTCGACTGGTCCGTCAGTGACGGCGACGGCGACCTGGACTCGATCGACCTCACGCTGACCGACGACACCGCCGGCGAAACGGAGGACACGGCAACGATTAGCGTCAGCGGCGATACCGCCAGCGGAACGACTCGCCTCGTCGCCGCCGGTGACGATGGCTCCGGGAACTCCTACACGGTCGACGCGACCGTCACCGACTCGAACGGGAACACCGGGTCGGACTCGACGACCGTCACTGAAACCGAGGACACGAACTCGGCACCATCGGCGAGCATAGACGCGCTGACCGACCAGTCCAATCCCAGCTGGACTCGCTACGACGTCGACTGGAGCGCATCGGACGCTGATGGTAACCTCGACACCGTCGGTATCGAGATGCTCGACTCTTCGGGGAACACGCTGGACTCGGTCACGAACGACGTGAGTGGGTCATCCGCGTCCGGTGTCGACGAGGTCCGCAGCAAGAGCAATGGGGCCGACATCGTCGTGAAGGCGACCGACACCGACGGCGCGAGCGGGTCGGATTCCCAGTCGATCTGAGTCGACTCCGTCACCCGATCAACGCAAGCAACGGAATTCGTTTCGCGGCCTCGGAACGGACGAAGCGGCGACGTCGGGCGGTCAGTCTGGCCTGGGCCGGTTGCGGACAAGACGGCAAGCTTTCGTCCGTCACCGCCGAGATGAGAAAGGCTCCGGAAAACTGCTCGACTCCAGTTCGGTGAACGACGCGGGGTATTTGATACCCAGTACGTAGGTTCCAAGAGCTGCAGCGGCCAGATCGTGCTGATAGTTACGACGAGAACGGCAACACGACAACGGATTGGATGTCGAAAGAGGGCCCTGAGGGAGTGACCCCGGCAGTCCACTCCGGGAGGGACATCCTTTTTCGCGGTCGGGTTGTGGCCGGCATACGATGAGCGACGAGACGGGGAGTGGGCGGCAGATCCGGGGAGACGGCGGCAGGGATCTGAACGAGCGTGCACGCGAGGTCCTCGGCTACTCGCGCTGGTGGCTGATTCTCGGCGCGGCGGGAATGATGGCGGTCGTCGGACCCTACCAGTACGTCTGGTCGTCGATCCGGGGTCCCGTCTCCCGGGCCGTGGGCGTCGAGAGCGCGGCACTGTCGACCGTCTTCACGCTGTTCGTGATTTTCCAAGCTGGATCCCAATTCCCGGTCGGGTGGTGGCGGGATCGACACGGGCCCCGAACTCTGTCGCTGCTGGCCGCGTTCCTCGCTGGCGGTGGCTACTTCGGCCTCGCGTTTGCCACCGAGATCTGGCAGATCTACCTGCTGTACTCGCTCGGGGCGATCGGCGTCGGGATCGTGTACACCATCGCCGTCAACACGGCCCTCAAGTGGTTCCCCGACAGACGAGGGCTGACTTCCGGAATCGGCACGATGGCTTTCGCGGGCGGGAGCGCGGCACTGGTGCCGTACGTCCGTGCCAACGCCACCGTTGCGGGGTACACTCGAGTCCTGAAGGTGATGGGTGGGCTGATCTTCGTCGTCCTGGTCGCGGGGGCGATCCTGCTCCGAGACCCGCCGGACGGGTGGCGTCGACGCGGGGCGGATGCCGAGGAAGACCCCAACGACGATGACAGCGATCCTGCCACCGACGGCGGCCTTCCATACCGTCAGTACACCTGGCGAGAGATGCTCCGCACCTGGCAGTTCTGGCTCATGTACGCAATGTTCGTCGGCGTTTCGGGCGCTGGGCTCATGCTTACCGAGAAAATCGTCTCCTACGCCGATCATCTCGGGCTGGCAGCGCTGATCGCCACCGCCTCGGCGACCTTGCTCCCGCTGGCCGGTGGCGTCGGCCGGCTCGTCCTTGGCGAGGTGTCGGACCGAGTGGACCGCGAAAACGCCATGGCCGCCGCCTTCACCCTCTGTGGGCTCGGCCTGTTCGCGGTCGTGTTCTTCGGTCTGCAGGGGTTCAGTGCGGCGTTCGTCGGGGCCGTCGTCGTCGCCACCTTCTTCTGGAGCCCGCAGTACACCCTGTTCCCGAGCGTCGTCGGCGATTACTACGGGGAAGCACACTCCTCGGCCAACTACGCGCTGCTGTACTCGGGCAAGATGTGGGGCGGCGTCTTCGGCGGCACGGTGACTGGAGCCCTCGCGACGACCATCGGGTGGTCGACGACATTCATGATTGGCGGGAGCCTGGCCATCGCCGCCGGCGTGGCCGCGCTGGTGCTTCGACCGCCCGATGGTCGAACCGTGGCCGAATAGCACTTCGCAGGCAGGCCGGCAGACATCGGGTTTATGTTTCCCCGATTACGTGATTCACTAATGACTCCGCTCAGTCGCCGACAGGTCCTCCGAGGGGCCGGCGGCCTGGCCGTCGCCGGCACCGTCGCCATCGCCGGGTGTTCGTCCTCCTGCCCCGACTCGGGTCACCCGACGCCAGACGTGATTCGTTCCATCGACGCCGACCCCGTCGGCGCGTTTGGGACGACCCCGACCGGAACCTGGCCCTCGTACCACGGCGACGCCGGGAATACTGGCTACGTCGACGCGAATCCACCGTTCGACGACGTCGCGCTTCGGTGGCAAGCCGACCTCTCACTCCCATCAGTCGACGACGACGATCGATCAGCGAGCCCGCCAGTCGTCGGCGACCGCCACGTCTACGTCGCTGACGCCGATCGAGTCCATGCCCTCGAGGCCCGGACCGGTGAGATGGTGTGGCAAAGCCCCTCGATCGAACCGACCGTTCGGGACACGTTCGACGAATATCGACCGACGACCGCTCCCCCGACGATCGGGCCCGAGGGCAGCGTGTACGTTGGGACCGTCGACGGCCTCGTGGCGCTCTCTGCGGTCGACGGCAGCGTGCAGTGGCGATCTACGGCCGTGACGGCAGCGTCGAGTCCCACTGTAAACCATGGGGCAGTCTACGCCGCCGGAACGAGTGGTGTCATCGCGCTCGACGCCGACAACGGCCGAACCCGCTGGACCAGTTCGGTGCCCACGGGAGAGACGATCGATCCGCCAGCCGTCGGCGCCGACATCGTCGTCGAGTCCGGTTCAAGGAAGGCCAGCGGGATCGACCCGAGGACTGGCGACCGGCGATGGCAGGTCGACCAGGCCGAATCGCACCCGGTCGTCGACGATGACACCTGCTACGTGGGGACCGACGGGGCGCTCGTCGCCGCGGCCGTGAACTCGGGTGAGGAGCGATGGCGGTTCAGTCGCGGCGATTACCGGGCCATGCGGTCGCCGGTCGTCACGCCGGAGACGATCTACCTGGTGGAACACCCGCCCGAGGCGGGGTCCGCTACGTTCGCCCTGAATCGGGAGGAGAACTCGCCAAAACCACGGTGGTGTTCGGACGTCGGCAGCGGAGTGGTGACCGCCGCCACGGACGACCGGGCGTTCGTCCTGCTTCCCATCGGGGAAGGGCCTACCAGCCAGACCGGAATCGCGTCCTTCACTGCGGACCTCGGGGCCGTGCCCTGGGCATTACGGGGTGGCCGGATCGGGCAGGGGGAGATCCTTCCACCGGCCGTGCTGGACGACGCCATCGTGGCGACGACCCGCACTGGCACCGTCCTCGCACTCGGTGACCGACCGGCGACCAACGGGGGTGCCTGAGCGTGGAGCCCTGGCGACGGATGGTCTTCATCGGTGGGGCCGCCATCGGTGGCCTGCTGGCGACGGTCGCGTCCCTCCCGGGATCGTGGTACGGCGTTCCCGAAACCGAATCGTACGTGTTTACGCCCGCGCCGCCGAACCCGCTGTGGTTCGCCCGGAACGTCGTCCCGATCCTGACGATCCTGGCTGGGCTCGGCCTTTTGCTGGGCATCGGTGGGTTGCTGTCCCGTGACTACCACGTTGCGGACCGGTGGCGTCGCTTCGGCGGGATCGGGACGGCAATCGGGATGGTCGGAATGACGATCGCGGAAAGCGTCTTTGCCGTCAGTAACCCCTCCGAAATGGGGGGTGCCATGGCCATCGTGGCGGCGTTCGGGGTGCTGCTCCTGAGTGGCCTCGTCCTCGTTCCCTCACTGATCGCGTTCGGGATCGGATACCTGAAGGCGGATCGAACGCCTCTTGGAGCGATTCTGATCGGGTTGCCGGTCCTCGTCGGGGCGTCGTGGTTCATCGATCTGGAGGCAGGGTCGGTTGCGCTGGGGGTGACGATCGCGCTCGCGGGGATAACCATCGCTCACGATCTCTGGTCCCGTACCGACCCCGTGGAACCGCCGACCAATGGAACTGCCACTTCCGAAGGATCGGACCGGGACCGAGAATCGGGACCGGAAGAGTAAGAACTCCTCTACCCGGCGTCGTCACCGTCGAAATCCAGTGCTGGAATTCATATCGGCCACGGTAGACGCCGCGTGCAATCTGGGGGTTGCTCGGCGGATACCTGGCCGACCGGCCATCTCGTCGGGAACGCCCCGGAGTATTCGCTCCCCGGCCAACGGAGTACCGGGTTTTCGAGGGTATTTCGGACCCTGACGGCAGCAAACCCATCCCGGGACCCGGACGCGCCGGCTATTCACCGCCGTGGGTCGTCGCTTTGCAGGCTCCCCCACTCCGATCGTTTTTCGATCGCGCCTTCGTGTTCCAGAAAGGCCGCCTTGGCCGCCGTGCCCCGATCTCCCCCGCCGGAGAATCCGCCCAAGGAATCGGCCGCAACCACGCGATGGCACGGCACCACCACCGGAACCGGGTTCCGCCCGCAGGCCTGCCCGACCGCCACCGCGCTGCTGTCAACCGCCTCGGCAATCTCGCCGTAGGTTCGGGTCTCACCGTAGGGGATGGCGGCCATCGCCCGCATCACCCGTCCCGTGAAGTCATCGGGAAACTGGACTTCGAGGTCGAACTCGTCGCGGTCGCCGCGTTCGTATTCGTCGATCTGGGTCCGGATTTCGTCCCGGTTCGCCGTAACCAGCCCCTCGTCGATTTCGAGCGGATACCCCCACACCGTGACATCCATGGTGGGCTTTCGACCGCCGGTACGAAAATTCTGTCACTGTCGGTCGACTCCACCCTCACCCAGAGGTTCTCCGGTGCCGTTTAGGAATCTGCCATTCCGACCCGCTCATTGCCCGATCAGGTCCGCCACGGCCGACACCATGTCATCGTTCGGGGTTGGATCCGGATCGATACCGGCCTCGTTGGTTGCTTCCGGCACGCCCTCAGCGGTTTTCCCCGACCCACTCTCGAACGTATTCGAGCTTCCGATCCTCCAGCGCGTACTCGCGATCGAATCCCGACGTCCTTTCGACGAGTTCCCCATCCTCGTACAGGCAAAACGTCGGGAGCGGGCCGTCGAGTTCACTCGTGAACATCCCGATGAGTCGGCCGGTGAAGCTTCGGTTTTGCTTCGAAAGACCGGGTTCTGCGCCGGTGTCGAGAGTACCGATGACGACGTCACCCTGCCATTCGTCGGCGAGCGTCGCCAAATTGGGCTTGAATTCTTTGCAGGGCTTGCACGCCTCGGCCCACATGTAGACAAGGACCGTTTCGTGCTCGTCGAGGACATCGTCGAAATTCGCCTCGGTGAGTTCGATCGGCTCGGCCGGCCAGGTGGAAGCCGTCGTCATCGTTTTCCACATCTGAGCTTTTCAGCAAAAAACTGGCCTTTGCACGATTCGAACACCAGTTATTGAGCGGCCTGCCCGAGTCCATAGCTACTCGAACGTAGACGCCCCACCGTGAATCCGAGGTGCAGGCCCACGGTTTCACGTTCTGCTTCCCTTCTCTCCGACGGACTTTCGCCTGCTCACGTCCGGTCACAGTCAGAACGGTCCAGGTGCGAGAATCGAACCCGATTGCAAGACTCACTCCGTTCGTCTTGCGTGGTTCGATTCTCTTGGAAGACTTACTCGCCGCTCACGAGTTTGTTCGCGGCGAGAAGGTCCGGGTGCGAGAATTGAACCCGCGTCTCAGCCTCCACAAGGCTGAAGGATAGTCCACTACCCTAACCCGGACACGCATTCGAATGCTCTGTCGCTGGGATTCAAATACGTTACGAAACGGCGGGAAATGAGTGCTATAGGACGGCACCCGAGCCCACGAATTGCTCACCTTCGCCGCGGCACCCCCAGGACAAACCTCACTGATCGGGTGCAGGTTTCCGGGCCTCGATCCGGGCTGACGCCAGGAACTCGCTGGGGTCGTACGCCTTGGCCCAGTCGCTGATGAACGACTCGCTGCCCGCCTCGATGGTCACCCGGA
>JBKEGM010000095.1:0-8401 GCA_046710005.1 Natrialbaceae archaeon | reverse complement strand
CTTCTTATATATTTCCCAACCACTACTACATTTGTTGCATGATCGATCCTTTAGCGGCCATCACGACAGGACTCGCTGCGGACTTCGTCACGCTGCAGACCGAACAGGGGGACGTTCTCACCGAGATCCAGAACGACACGCTGTTGCACTCCTCCCTGTGGATCAACATCGCCCTTGCAGGGCTGTCGATCCTGCTGTTCCTGTACCTGGGCCAGCGAATCAGCGAGCATCGTTCGCGACTGATCTGGGGGGCCACGCTGATGATCCCGCTGGTGTCCATTTCGAGTTACCTCGGGCTCGCGTCAGGGCTCACGGTCGGCTTCCTGGAGATGCCGTCCGGACATGCGCTTGCGGGCGAGGTGGTCATCAGCCAGTGGGGACGGTATCTCACGTGGACGTTCTCGACGCCGCTGATCCTGCTGGCACTCGGCTTGCTCGCCGAGGTCGACACCGCCGACTTGTTCATGGTCATCCTGGCCGACGTCGGCATGACCCTCACCGGGCTCGCAGCAGCGCTGACGACATCGTCGTACGCCTATCGCTGGGGGTTCTACCTCGTCAGTACCGCGTTCTTCCTGGTCGTCCTGTACGCACTGGTGGTGGAGTGGCCGGGCGACGCGGCCGCCGCCGGGACGAGCGAAATCTTCTCCACGCTACGGACGCTGACCGTCGTCCTATGGCTCGGGTACCCAATCGTATGGGCACTCGGCGTCGAAGGGCTGGCGATCGTCGATTCGGTTGGCCTGACGTCGTGGGGCTACTCGGCACTCGATATCCTCGCGAAGTACGTCTTCGCGTATCTGCTGTTGCGATGGGTCGCCGACAACGAACGCGTCGTCGCGGGCAGGGAGACGCCAACGAGCGCGCCAGCCGACGACTGATCGCCGCTGTCACCCAGGTTCGGAGGTCCTGGGCCGCGAATCCAGGGGATCCGTCGGTCTCGAACCGCTTCAGCGACCGAGAGCGACCGATCGGTCAACCGAGTCCGGAGGGCGGTCGGCCGCCAGTGCGACTGTCCCTGTATCGGTGCTGAGTACCGCGATTCGGCTCCCAGTGGCCCAGGCCGGCAGGGGCTATTCTTAAAACTTCTCGAGCCACGTCCGACTGAATCGATAGAGATGTGAGCCGCGACCGTCGACGGAAGCAACTCGAAGGCTTAAGTGTGCGTCTCGGGTACGATCCCCCGAGGATTCCCACTGCGCGACCATGGGCGATCGCGACGGTGGCTGGAGAACACGATGGAACGACTCCCACACGACGTGACGGCTCCGACGACCGCGACGAAGGCCGCCGTAGTAGCCATCTTGTTCCTTCTCGTCGCCGCTATCGGGAGTGTCGTGGTAAGTCCAGCGCTCGGCGGGCCGGACGCCGAGCCTAAGGACGACGGGGCCGTGTCGGTAGTCGTGGAGAACGTGTCCGGCGAGCGCACGGTCACCGTCACTTATTCCACGTCGAACGGGACGTCCCAGTTCACCGTCGAGGACGTCGATCCGGCCCTGGTCAACAGGAGCGAGAACTGGGCGTACCTGCCCCGGTCGACACTCCCGGACACCCTCGAACGAGTCGCCGGAAACCACACCGCCGGCGTCGTCACCGCAGGCGAGTGGGTGCTGGTCGGTGACCTGAACGGTGCGTTCGCCCGGGAGGGCACGGCGAGCGTCTGGGTCGTGTCGCCCGCCGGAATGGACGCCGACCCTGGCCGTAAGGCGTGGTTCCTGGCCGAGTTCGCGGGCCAGTACGAACTCGCATCGAACGACACGGATCCGGTTTCCATCATCATCGCCCCGGACGCATTACCCTCGGCCGGACTCATGTACGAGGAAGGCGGGTACGTTACCCAACACGCCTTCTGGGATGGCAAAGCGTCGAGCGTCTGGATCCACGAGTACGTCCACGCGAAACGGAACGTCTCGCTCGCGGGGGACATGCGATGGTTCAGCGAGGCGAGCGCGACGTACTTCTCCATGCGGATGCTCGAAGAGCAATACGAGGGCGTCACCGAAGCCGACGTGCGAGAGCGCCTGGCCGCCCTCCCCGAGCACGAGGACACACCCCTCTCGAGTCGGACAGCGTGGGACGACACCCACGCGGACTACGATCGCGGCACCAAACTCCTGTACGTGGTGGACGCGGCGATCAGAACCGGTAGCGACGGGGAATACACCCTTCTCGACGTCTTTCGGGAACTGAACAGGCGCGACGGCCCGGTCACCGTCGACGAGTTCGTCCGGATCGTGGAGCACTATTCCGGAAATGAGGAGGAGTGGCTCAGGCGTGCGATTACCCAGGGCGGTGACCTCGACCCGATGGTCGAAGGGGCAAGCGACGCCTTCGAGGACTGACGGCCACCGGGATGGAAAGCAGGCTTCCGGGCCCTTAGTCCAGGTCGAATTCCTCGGCGGCGGTTTGCATGTCCTTGTCGCCCCGTCCGGAGAGGTTGATCAGGAGTGTCTCGTGGTCCTCGGCGAGGTCCTTCGCGAGCGCCAGTGCGTGACTCGTCTCTAGTGCGGGGATGATTCCCTCCATCCGGGCCAGGTCGCGGAAGGCCTCCAGGGCCGCATCGTCGGTAACGGCGTGGTATTCTGCGCGGCCGAGCGACTGGAGCGCCGCGTGTTCGGGGCCGACGCCGGGGTAGTCGAGGCCGGCACTCACCGAATGCACCTCGGTGTCGTCACCGATGAGTTTGGTCCGCATGCCGTGGAGGACGCCCGCCTGTTCGTCGGACGCCAGTGGCGCTGCATGTTGCCCGGAGTCGGCACCCTTCCCGCCGCCCTCGGCGCCGTAAAACGCCACGTCGTCGTCCCGGAACTCATGGAACAGGCCGATCGCATTGCTGCCGCCACCGACGCAGGCGACACAGGCGTCGGGCAACTCGCCGACGCGCTCTTGGAACTGCTCCTTCGCTTCTCGGCCGATGACCGACTGGAACTCCCGGACCATGCGCGGGAATGGGTCCGGACCGACGACGCTGCCCACGAGGTAGTGAGTGTCCTCGATGTTTTCGGCGAAGTCCTCCAGCGCGACGTCGACGGCCTCCGAAAGACCAGCGTTGCCCCGGGTAACCTCGTTCACCGTGGCCCCGAGGAGTCGCATACGGAACACGTTCATCTTCTGGCGCTCGACGTCGGTCTTCCCCATGTAAATCTCCGTGTCGATGCCGAGGAGGGCGCCCGCCATGGCCGTGGCAGTCCCGTGTTGACCAGCCCCTGTTTCGGCGATGAGGCGCTCCTTGCCGACCGCTTCGGCCAGGAGGGCCTGCCCGACCGTATTGTTGAGTTTGTGCGCGCCCCCGTGCAACAGGTCCTCTCGCTTCAGGTAGATGTCGGCACCGTACTCCTCCGACAACGATTCAGCGTACGTGATCGGCGTCGGCCGACCGGCGAAGTTCTCCAGTACCTCGTGGAAGCGATCCCTGAACGATTCCCGGTCGATTGCGTCGTCGAAGGCCGTTGCAAGGTTCTCCAGCGGTGCCTGGAGCGGTTTGGGAACTTCGCGCCCACCGAACTCGTGAAACGTTTGGGGTTGTGCCATGGTGTATAGTTCTGTACATTCATGTACAAATATGTTGTGGTGTCCCGATACTTCGTTCCGGACCATCCCACGCCGCTGACCGCCTGGTGCCATATACTTCGCCGCCGACGGACGACCGGTCGTCACAATTGTTAGTATCGCTGGCATGCAATGGGGTCGGACGGACCACATGGAACCGCTACGTACCGTCGAGGGGCCACTCGTCACCGGACACATCGTCGACCGCCCGAACCGCTTCGTCGTTCGCGTCGAGTTCGACGAGGATCCCGAACGCGCGTTTCTGGCTGACCCCGGCGGGCTCGAGGGACTGGTGGAACCGGGCCGTGAAATCCGCTGCTCGCCGGTCGATGATCCGGATCGCAGCACGGCGTACGACGCCATCGCCGTCCCAGTGAACGGCGTCTTCGTCAGTTTGCGGGCGGCTCTGGCGAACGACCTCTTCGAGGTGGTCCTCGACCGTGACCTGCTTGCCCGGTTCGAAGGGTATGCCGTCCGCAAGCGCGAGCCACAGCTCCCGGATCACGGGCGCACGGATTTCCTGCTCGACGGGCCGGACGGGAAACCGGTCTACCTGGAGGTCAAATCCTGCACGTCCGTCGAGGCCGGCGTTTGCAAGTTCCCCGACCGCCAGACTGAACGCGGCCGACGGCACCTGGAAAGCCTTACAGCCCTCCAGAAGGACGGCGAGGAGGCCCACCTCGTGTTCGTTATCCAGCGTCCTGACGTGGACCGGTTCCGGCCCTATCGGGATGTGGATCCCGGCTTCGCAGATCGCCTGCAGGCTGCCAGGGCGGCCGGCGTCGGCGTCCACGCCATCGCTATCGAATTCGATCCACCGCACTACTGGCTGCGGAAGACGGCCGTTCCGGTGGACCTATCCTGAGGAGGCGGTCCTCAACAAGGGCGACCCTACCCAGGCGACTCGCCCAGCAAGGCCGACAAAAGCCGATGGGCCAGATCCTTCTCCAGGGGCTCGTTCGCGTTCCCGCAGTGGGGCGATTGGACACACGCGGGACACCCATCCTCGCAGGGACAATCCGCGATCAACTCGCGAGTATCACGCATGAGTGGTTCGATCCGATCGTACCCGGTCTCCACCAGGCCGACGCCCCCCGGATAGCCGTCGTAAATGAAGATGGTGCTCTGCCCGGTATGGGGATGCAACGGCGTAGACAACCCGCCAATATCGCGCCGGTCACACACCAGTTGCAGGGGAAACAGCGCGATCATCGCATGCTCGGCGGCGTGGATCGCCCCCTCGAAACTCCCCTCAGCCTCGCGGAGCGCGTCTTCGACTTCCGGCGGGACCGTGAAGTACAGCGCACTGGTCTCCAAGGACGTCTCGGGGAGCGTGAGCGACTTGCGGTCGAGGGGTTCGCCACTCCGCCCATCCCGACGCTCGTACCCAGTGATTTGTTTGCGCATCGTTACGTCCGCGAACCGCACCGTCACGTCTTCCTGGCTGGATACCCCCGTTTCCTGGCGATCTTCCTCGACCCTGATGGCCTTTTCGTGGAGGACCTGGGTGTAGTAGTCCACGTGAGTCGTCGAGCATTCCGCCACGTCGCGGTTGAGGTCCAGATCGACCACCTCGTACGTCCGGCCCTGGTGGTGGTAGATCGCGCCGGAGTGTGCGTCCCGGAGGCCGTCGGCAAACGGCAGGGAGGCGATGACTTCGTTCCGGCGGCGGTCCAGGAGGTCGATTTCGCGGTCGTCGATCGTCCGGAGGCTCATCTCGTGCTGGGGACTGCCGCCCCCGTCGTACGTCCAGCGCGTGCCGACGTCCGGACTGCGTCGTTCGAG
Source organism: Natrialbaceae archaeon (assembly GCA_046710005.1). Lineage (GTDB taxonomy): Archaea > Halobacteriota > Halobacteria > Halobacteriales > Natrialbaceae > DATFIX01. The sequence goes on along the minus strand of JBKEGM010000095.1, from coordinate 3,067 downwards.
GACGCCACTGGATTCGAGTTCAGAGACGAGATCGGGAAACGAGGCGTCGAAGTACTCCCGGTCTCCCGGCGCAATCCAGGACTCTCTGGCCGCCGACGCGATGTGATCGGGCAGGAGTTGCTCGTTCTCGGGGTTGGCGACGGCCCGCTCCGGGTCGCCCTCGAAGAAGGCGTCCGGATGCCCCATGACGTACTGGTCCAGCTGATCCTCGCCGGCGACGAGGACGACCAAACTGGGGTCGTCGCCACGACCGGCCCGACCGGCTTGCTGCCAAGTCGCCATCCGCGTGCCCGGATAGCCGTCGAGAATGACTGCATCGAGGCCGCCGATGTCGACCCCCAGTTCGAGGGCGTTCGTGCTCCAGACGCCCCGAAGGTCGCCGGAATGGAGCCCAGCCTCGATTTCTTCCCGGCGGTCCCGCTTGAGGGCAGCCTGGTACGCAGCTATCTGGTTGGCGAGTTTCCCTTCGCCCCGCTCCCGAAGTTCCCTGGCACTCTCGGAAGCATACCGCTCGGCCGTCTGGCGGGCCCTGGTGAATACGGCGGTCTGGGAGCCACGGGTGACGAGGTCGGCGAAGAGGCGCTTCGTCTCGGTGTGACTGGACCGACGCCGCCCGCTACTATGTCCCTGCGACCGATCCGCGTACTCGGGCGGGTTCCAGAACAGCCAGTGCGTCGGCCCTGTGATGCTGGCGTCCTCGTCTACAAGGGTGTAGGACGCTTCGGGCTGACCGGTCACTGTCGCGGCGTGTTCGACGGGATTCCCGATCGTGGCCGAACAGCAGACGTACTGCGGGTCCCGTTCGTACTGATCAGACAGTCGCGCGAGCCGTCTGAGCACCAGTCCGACGTGACTGCCGAACACGCCCCGGTACTCGTGGACCTCGTCGATGACGATCAGGTCGAGGTTGTCGAACAGCCAGTCCCACAACCGCCGGGCGTGCGGGAGGAGGCCGTAATGGAGCATATCCGGCGTCGTGAGCACGAACGAAGGACGGCGATCACGAACGGCGCGCTTTTCTTGCTTGGAGAGCCGGCCAGTATACTGATCGACCGTGACTCGCGTCCCAAAGCCGAGATCCCTTGCGATTCGGGACAGCGTCTCCTCCTGGTCATTGATGAGGGCGACCTGTGGCGCCACGTAGAGGGTGGTGCCGCCGTGATCGAGCGCCCGTTCGAACGCCGGGACGGTATACGCGAGGCTCTTCCCGCTGGCTGTTGGCGTCGCGAGGACCACGTTTTCACCCTCGCGGATCGCCTCGATGGCCGCCGCCTGATGCTCGTAGAGATCGGTGATGGCCTGCTCGTCAAGGGCGCTCTCCAGCCTGGCGTCGACGTCGATCGCGCGGGTGGACCCCGCCGTCCCCGAAACGACCCGGTGAGTTTCGATCTGGCCCTGGAAAGACGGGCGCTCGCGCAACCACTCGATCGTTGCGTCCACAGATCATCGACGGGACGGTACGCCCTAACGGTTGCGTCCGAGGACCCCCCTCGCCGCGGATAGATCGGCCCGAAAACGGCTGGAATGGCCGGAAGGCGCCTGTCCAGACTGAGCCCAAAAATACATTTGTCCATCATTTCTCTATTCCAACGAATGCGAGCACAGATCGATGCGACGGCCCTTATTCTCGCTGGACTGTGTATCATCGGTATTTTGGTGTCTGCCAGCGTAGTGGGGGTTCTCAGCCCAGGGGCTGATTCCAGTGGCGTCGCCGGCCCCGCTTCCGGCACTGGGACGACTATGACGTCGCCGTCACCGGGAACCCAAACGGTGGCCGAAAACGGTGGGGAGGGCAAAAACGGGACTGGTCCTTCCAGCGGAAATGGAAACAGTGCCGATGAGGGCAATGGGAGTGGCGGTCCGGAAGGGGATGGTACTGCCCCAGCAAAAGGGAATGAAACCACCGAAAGCAATGAGAACGAAACCATTGGCGAAAATAACAGTGGGAGTTCGAACCAAAGCCGCGAAAATTCTACCACGAGGGCCACCAAGAGCAGTTCGGGCGGGAACTGTTCCCTCGCCTCGACGGGGAAAAACGGAAAGAAGACGATCGGTGGCGGGTCCCTTCAATCAGCCGAGCAGACAAGTATTTCCGGCGGCCTCGACGGAATGTCACCGAAGGTCGTGTTTACGGTGCAGTCCCCCCGGCCCTTCTATTGGCGAACGAAGGGGTTCTCGACCTATACCGGACAGGGATGGGAGCGGCCATCGGAAACGGAGGCCTACGACGAACCGATCGTCGACCGATCGAAACCCAAAACAGAGACGCTAACACAACGGATCACGCCCCGAGAACCGATGTCGGTGGTGCCGGCCGCATGGGCGCCCGTCCGGGTCTCGGATGAGCTGAAGGATCGGACCGAAGTCTCGGTAACGAAATCACTTCTCGTCGATCGACCGGTGTCCGTGAACCAAACAATCACGGTCGTCAGCAGGGTTCGGACCCCGACCCCCGAGCAACTCCGAGGGGCAGGTACCGACTACCCTCGAGGGATCGAGCGGACGTATACCGACCTTCCCTCGTCGGTGCCAGATCGGGTAGAAACGAGGACCGACGAGATCACCGCCGACGCAGAAACGCCTTACGCTAAAGCGGTCGCGATCGAGGGGTATCTGGAACGCTCCAAAACGTACTCGCTGAATATCTCCCGGCCGGCCGGGAACATCGCCGATAGCTTTCTCTTCGAGATGGATCGGGGGTACTGTCAGTACTTCGCGACGACGATGGTCGTCATGTTGCGGACCCAGGGAATCCCGGCCAGGTATGCGACTGGGTTCACGCCCGGACAATCCGTTTCCGAGAACACGTACCTCGTCCGGGGACTCAACGCTCATGCGTGGGTCGAAGTCTACTTCCCAGACGAGGGGTGGGTAAGGTTCGACCCCACGCCGGCGAGCCCTCGAACCCAAATGGAACAGGGGGCCGTCGAACAGGCCCGAGGGGAGGGACTCCCGAACGTCGACGCGAACGGGTCCGGCGGGGCGTCGCCCTCCTTCCCGTCAGGAAACGACACGTTTGCCGGTGGTTCACCCGCTCAGAAAAACTCCTCGGCTGGGAGTTCCGACG
>JBKEGM010000094.1:0-8537 GCA_046710005.1 Natrialbaceae archaeon | reverse complement strand
TGATCCAGTAGAAGGATGATCTGGTGTTTTTTTTTTCGGTGAGTGCCTCACATCTTTAGGTCCTGAATTCCGAGTGGGAGTATGCAATTCGTGATCCTTGGCTGGCCGGAAGATGGGCAGACGTTACGACTGGATCACGAGCAGTTCAGGTATGCAGGGAAGTTCGTCATGTCGAATACCGGGAAAGTCGTGGCCCGGGAACAGGGGGAATTGGTCGGGGCGATCGCGTTTAACGAGGATCGGACCGATTCGGCCAGCTGCTGGCTCCGGTACGTTACTGTCCGGGATGACCGTCGGGGCGAAGCAATTGGTCCCCGGTTAGCAGGGGGGATGCGGGAATTACTCCTGAACCGAGGGTACGATGCGGTACGAATCGCCGTGAACAACCCGTTTGCGTATCGAGCGCTCTATAAAGCTGGGTTTTGTTTCACCGGCCGGAGGACCGGGTTGGCCGAACTCGTTCTTCAGGCGCCCTGTTCGAAGACGGACACGACGTATCGTGATGGAATGGCGATATTTGGTGAGCGTGATCTCAGTGACGTTGAACAGCGATTCCTCTCCAGTAAGCGAAGTCGCGTCCCCCCGGACCTGATCGAGGTTCCAAAGGTCGTCGAACCAGAGTAGCGTCGCTACGCAGATGTTGGCGAGCGGCTAACGGTCTTCTCCTTGGAGTCCTATAGACGCTCCAGTTCGATTGCCCGTGGGCCTTTGTCGGCCTCCTCGATCTCGAAGTCGACCTCTTGGCCCTCCTCGAGATCTTCGCCACCGACGTCTTCCATGTGGAAGAAGACGTCTTCGTCAGCGTCGTCCGATTCGATGAATCCGTATCCCTTCCTATCATGGAAGAAAGTGACTGTCCCGGTCGGCATTTTGCTTCGGCAATTTTTTTGGCGCCTCGCACATAAATAGCCTCCGCCGCCACGGATCCCAATCCGCGTCCGCTGATCAAGGGCATCATTAAAACCGGTGTCGTTCCTACGTACGTCCAATGGGAAACGCAGCGCTTCGTGATTTGGCGAGTCTCGAAACGGTGTCGTTCGACGATCTCCGTGGCTCAGTCGTTGCGGTCGACGCGCACAACTGGCTCTATCGATATCTGACGACGACGGTCAGGTGGACGAATGACGAAATCTACACGACGGCCGACGGCACGGAACTCGCGAACCTGGTTGGGATCGTACAGGGACTGCCGAAGTTCTTCGAGAACGATTTGACGCCAGTGTTCGTTTTCGACGGTGGCCCATCGGAGTTGAAAACTGACGAGATCGAGAAACGCCGAGCAAACCGCGAGCAGTACGAGGATCAACTGGAGGAGGCCCGGGAACGTGGCGACGACGTCGCAGTGGCGACTCTCGAATCGCGAACCCAACGGCTGACGGACACGATCATCGAGACCAGCAAGGAACTCCTCAACCTGTTCGACGTGCCGGTAATCCAGGCGCCGGCCGAAGGTGAGGCCCAGGGTGCCCACATGGCCCGCCAGGGGGACGTGAATTACGTTGGGACCGAGGACTATGACGCCCTGTTGTTCGGGGCGCCAAGGACCCTCCGGAAACTCACGAGCAAGGGTGACCCGGAACTGATGAACCTCGAGGGCACACTGGAAGAACATGGTCTCACCTGGGAGCAACTCGTGGACGTCGCGCTCCTTTGTGGAACCGATTTCAACGATGGTGTCGATGGCATCGGCCCAAAGACGGCCCTGAAACTCGTTCGTGAGCACGGGGACCTCTGGGGAGCACTGGAAGCGGAGGACGCCTACGTCGAGAACGGTGATCTCGTGCGAACGCTCTTTCTGGACCCGAACGTGACCGACGACTATGGGTTCGACGAGGAAATCACGCCGGAAATGGACGCCGCCCGGGAGTATGTTGTCGATGAGTGGGCGGTTGACGCCGATGAGGTCGAACGTGGATTCGAGCGGATCGACCAAAGCGTAGTGCAGTCGGGTCTGGGTCGGTGGTCGTAACGGGGTTATTCGATGCCTGGGGACGGGGACGGAGCCGGTGCAGGGGCGTCGATCGCCGAACGCTGGCCGATCGTGTATGCCTGCTGGAAGATGAGCCGGCCTTCGCAACTCGCTCTCATCGCGGTCGTCTATACCTTGGGGACGGTCATCGCCGTCGCCCGGGGGTCGGCGTTGAATCTCTTCGATGTCACTGCCGGGTTCGCCGTCTTGCTTCCGGTCGCTGCCAGCATCCACTACGCGAACGAATACGCCGATTACGAGACGGACGCGCTGACCCGGCGGACGCCGTTCTCCGGCGGGAGCGGCGGATTGCAGGAGACCGGGCTTCCAGCACGACTCGCACTCAGGGCTGCCGGGGTTTCACTGGGCGTCGGCCTTGGAGCCGCCGCTATCTGTCTACACTACGGCGTTACCGTTCCGCCACTGCTGATTCTCGGCGGAATCGCAGTCGTTGGATGGCTGTATTCGCTTCCGCCCCTGGCTCTCGTCTGGCGGGGGTTTGGCGAACCCACGAACGCGGTCCTCGGGGGGCTCGCGCTGCCACTCTATGGATACGCCGTTCAGGCCGATCGGGTCGCAATGGTGCCGATGTTGGCCTGTCTACCCTTCACCATCCTGGTGTTCATCAACCTGCTCGAAACGCACTGGCCCGACCGCTGTGCGGACGCCAAGGTGGGGAAGTCAACGCTACCGACGCGGTGGTCGCGGACGCGCCTGCGGTGGACCTACGGCCTGGGGATTGGCGCGTATCTCCTGACGCTCGGGCTGCTCTGGGGCCGAGTACTGCCACGTCCCGTCGCCCTGGCAAGCCTCGTCGTCCTGCCCCTGCTCGGCTGGGGGGCTTTTCGATATACGCGGCGGGAACTTCCCCTTCCGGCGGTCCTCGCAATGGTCCTTCTGGCGATCGTCCAGGTGCTGGCCTGGGGGTCGGTCGCCGACCTGCCCTGACCCGACGGGTCGATTGGTGGTCCGGTCAGGGGGGACAGTTCGTCACGTCGCGCCCAAGATCGCGACGGGTCAGGACGCCATTCGAGACCTATTTGGCATCTTCAAAGGGCCGATTTACCCCGAATATTTCGCGATCGGGTTGCCTGGCAAGTGTCCCCGGCTTCGGATAGTTTTACGCCGATCCCGAACGATGGGGCCACACATGCCGGACGACTACCGCACTGAATCGGACAGCCTCGGGGAGATGCAGGTACCCAAAGACGCTTACTGGGGTGCACAGACACAACGTGCAATCGAGAACTTTCCAATCAGCGGGATCACCTTCAGCCGGCGATTCATTCGAGCGCTCGGGATCGTCAAGAAGGCCGCTGCGCAGGCCAACCGCGACCTGGAACTGATCGAGGAGTCGACCGCGGATGCCATCGTCGAGGCGGCGGACGAGGTGATCGCTGGCGAACACGACGAGCACTTCCCGGTCGATATTTTTCAGACGGGGTCTGGAACCTCGACGAACATGAACGCCAACGAAGTGATCGCCAACCGCGCGGCTGAGATCGTGGGCGAGGGGATTGGCGACCGCGTAGTGCATCCGAACGACCACGTCAACTTCGGGCAGTCGAGCAACGACGTGATCCCGACGGCGATGCACGTCGCGGCCTTGGAGGCCGTCGAAAAGGACGTCTTTCCCGCGCTGGACACGCTACGGACGGCCCTCGGGGGGAAGGAGGAGGAATTCGACGGCATCGTCAAGACCGGGCGGACGCATCTCCAGGACGCGACACCGATCCGCCTTGGTCAAGAGTTCTCGGGCTACCGGGCGCAAGTCGAGAAGGGGCTGGCGCGCGTCGATGATGTTCGCGATCACCTTTCGGAATTAGCGCTGGGGGGCACCGCCGTCGGGACTGGGCTCAATACCCATCCAGACTTCCCGAAAAAGGCAGGGGCATATATTTCGGAGGAGACGGGCGTCAAGTTCCGAGAGGCCGACAACCACTTCGAGGCGCAGGCTGCCCACGACGCGATGAGCGAGGCCCACGGCGCGCTTCGGGTCGTTGCAGGTTCGCTCAACAAGATCGCCAACGATCTCCGGTTGTTGGCTTCTGGCCCGCGTAACGGTCTCGGCGAAATCGACCAACCGGAGAACCAGCCAGGGTCCTCGATCATGCCCGGGAAGATCAACCCGGTCGTCGCCGAATCCGTCAACCAGGTCCACAAGCAAGTCGTTGGCAATGATGCCGCCGTCTCGGCAGGCGCCGCCGAGGGCCAAATCGACCTGAACCTCTACAAGCCAGTGCTCGCGCACAACTTTCTTCAGTCGGCCGCGTTGATCGCTACCGTGAGCGAGACGTTCGCCGAGAAGTTCGTCCAAAAACTCGAGGCCGACCGCGAACACTGCGAGACGCAAGTCGAACAAAGTATGGCGCTCGCAACAGCGCTCAACCCGCAGATTGGTTACGACAAGGCCAGCAAGGCTGCTAAAACGGCACTCCAGGAAGGCAAGACAATCCGGGAGGTGGTCGTCGAGGAGGGCTACCTCGACGAGGACGAGGCCGACGAGATCATCGATCCGGGGAAAATGACCGAGCGGGGGATTCTCGGACAAAACGACTGAGGGTCCGCCCGAACTACATCACCGGACACAACGTCCAGTATCATAGCGGTAACAGCGCGGAAACCCGCCCGTTCACGGGTGGGAGGAAGCGCGTCCGCTCCGTGCAACAATCCACCGACTACGACAGGGCCGACTCCCTAACGTTTTTGAACCACCACGTACACATATGATGTTGGAGAAGCGGCGGACTGTCCCCGTCAAACTCAGCGTGGACAGTGACAACGCCGCACTCCTCGAAGAAACCATAGACGAATTCCTGTGGGCGGCTAACTATGTCACACGCCACGCGTTCGACGGCGAATACGTCACCACGAGCAAGACCACGCTCCACGACGAAACCTACGAGGACGTGCGCGACGAGACGCCGTTACACAGCAATCACGTCCAGGCCGCCCGAAACAAGGCCGCTGACGCCTGCAAGAGCGTGGTCGAGAAGTGGAAGCAAGGCAAGAAAGCGTCGATGCCACACTTCACCAGTCCACATCTCGTCTACGACCATCGCACCGCCACCTTCCACGACGAGTACGTGTCGCTAGCAACAGTTGACGGTCGCATCGAAGCCGACTACGTGCTCCCTGACGAAAAGCGAGACACGCCCCACGCGGAATTCCTCTTTTCAGACGAGTACGAAACGACAGGGGCGGAACTGCACTACAGCAACGGCAACTGGATGCTCCATATCCACTGCAAACGGGATGTGGAGTCTGACACGTCGGAACAGAATGCCACCGAGAACGGAACGGTTCTCGGGGTTGACCTCGGCGTGAACAACCTCGCAGTTGCGAGTACGGGCACGTTCTGGACGGGCGACGAATTCGACCACTGGCGACGTGAATACGAGAAACGCCGTGGAGACCTCCAGGAACACGGCACGCGGTGGGCACACGAAAATATGCAGGCTGTCGGGCGGAAAGAAGAAGGCCGATTCAAGATAACGCTACACCGCATATCGAACGAGTTAGTAGCTCAAGCCCGCGACCACGGCTGTTCGGTGATAGCGTTTGAAGACCTGACCGACATTCGGGAACGCACTGGTGCGTCGTGGGGCCACAAGTGGGCGTTCAAACGCCTCTACGAGTACGTCGAGTACAAAGCTGCCGAGTACGGTATCGACGTAAAACAGGTGGACCCGGAGAACACGTCGCGGCGGTGTTCACACTGTGGATTCACGCATCCGAATAACCGCGATGGTGAGGACTTCGAGTGTCTGAAATGCGGGTACGAAAACCACGCTGACTACAATGCGGCGAAGAACATCGGTTTGCGGTATCTCCGTCGCAACCAAACTGGGGGCGACGGAGGCGCACCCGTAGGCGTGCGCTTGAACAGCGGGACGCTGAACGTGAACGGAGGCTATTCTCCTGCCGAGGAATCGGCCAGAACGGGAGTCCACGCTGAAAGCCCACGGCTTTAGCCGTGGGTTAGCTTACGGATTCGAAAACATCGTGTAACCGTGGTACTAAGGTATTGTGGGCGTCATCATCGGTCGGGTCAAAGATCCAGGGCAGTTATACGGTATGAAGACGATGCATATCTCATGTACACCTGTGGGACCTGTAATCGGTCGTTTTCGAGCAAAATCGAGTACGAACTCCACCGTGATTCCTGTGGCGAAGACGAACTGGTCTGTCGGAGCTGTGGCGAACGGTTTTCCGAGCAGGTCGCCACGGAGGACGGCTGGCATTATCGGTGCCCGAACGAGGACTGCGATGGGGAGGGGCTCGAGGAAGACCTGGTTCGACTGGGAGACGCCAAAATTCAAAAGCAGTAACGTTTCTGGGTCGATCGTGTGCCGATTTTGCTTCAGGGCCTCGACTGCCGGGGTGAGTGATCCGTGAGCGAACGAGCCCTGGACCCACAGGTTCGGCTCCTCTGGGTCGGAAACTCCTTTGTGACAGCCGGTTTCATCGGCGCCATCGTCGGAGCCGGTAGCACAATCCTCCTCGACTGGCCCGCATGGTACGGGTTCGTCGCGTTTCTCTTGCTGTCCCTGCTCGGCGTGCTGTTCGCTGTCCTCCGATACCGAATTTGGAAATACGAGATTCGGGAGGACGCCGTCTATATCGAGCGTGGTGTCCTGACGCGGATCCGGACGATTATCCCTCACGTCCGGATCCAGCACGTGGACACTCAGCGGGGTCCCTTAGAACGGGTCCTTGGGCTCTCTCGGGTCGTCGTTTACACGGCAGGATCGCGGGAGGCTGACATCGCAATCCCGGGCCTCCATCCGGACCAGGCAACTCATCTGCAGAATCGGCTTCGAGACCTCGCAATCGAAAGCGAAGGCGACGACGCGGTATGAAATTACATCCGTACACGGCCGTCATTCGCGGGCTCTCCCGCGGCGCCAGCACCGGATTCATCGTTGCTATCTTCGGATCGATGTCGTCGGGATCACTGGCGGCGGCCGGCGGCACCCTCCTCGCCGTCGGCGCCGCGGTTCTCCTGGGTATGGGCTACGAATTTCTCTACTACCAGCGATACGAGTACGAATTGACGGACGATTCGCTCGACATCGCCTCGGGCGTGGTTTCGCGACGGATGCGAGAGATCCCGCTCCGACGAATCCAAAACGTCGACGTGAGCCAAAACGCCGTCCATCGACTGCTGGGGGTGGCCACTATCCGGATCGAGACGGCGGGTGGGTCATCGACAGAAGCGGCCTTGCAATACCTGAGCCGAACCCGAGCAAATGATCTCCAGGACGCGCTCGCGGAGAAATCCGAGCACGTGACCCCCGCTGAAGGGACCGGTGTCGAAGTCGGGGACGAGGCGTCGGGTGAGGTGCTGTTCGAACTGAATCGGCGTGAATTGGTTCTCACGAGTGTGCTCTCGATCGATCCTGGCGTCGGGGCTATTGGTTCATTCGTGGCCATCTCCCTCGAAGCGCTGCTTCCGACAGGCAGGGTGATCGACGTCACGAGGCCTGGGGCGACGATTCGCGGGTTCGGCCCCGTGGAAATCCTTCTAGGGGCCGCGGGTGTGCTTGCCGTTGCCTGGCTGTTCAGCGTCGTCGTCGTGTTCAACCGCTACGCTGGCTTTCGACTGCGACGGGTGGGCGAGGACCTCCGGTACGAGCGTGGGTTCCTCGGGCATTACTCCGGGACGATCCCTGTGGGCAAAGTGCAGACCCTTTCCGTGTCGGAAAATCCCCTGAAGCGCCGTATCGGCTACGCGACGCTGTCGATCGAAACGGCCGGGTACGCACCCGGGCAATCCGATGGTGGGGCCCAAACCGCAGTTCCTCTGGCCAGCCACGACCGGGTATTCAATCTGGTGGAGACGATTGAGGACGTTCGAATCGAACCGGACGAATTCCATCGGCCACCTGCCCGCGGGCGACGCCGGTACCTGGCGCGGTACACGCTGGCCATCGGGGCGGTTGCCGTTGCCACGTTCCTCTTCAACGCCGCGACTGGGGCGTTCGAAAGATGGTATTTCCTCTTGCTCGGACTGGTGGCCGTCCCGGTCGCGGCACACCTCACCTGGCGCCATCGGGGCTACCGTGAAACCCAGGAGCACTTCATCACCCGAACGGGGTTCTGGCGGCGCCGAACCCGGGTCGTCCCCTATTATCGAATCCAAACAGTCGTCGATCGACGGACGCTGTTCCAGCGACGTCGGGACCTGGCGAGCGTAACCGCCGACACTGCAAGTACCTCGAGCCTTCGGGGAGGGGATGCTGTAGCGATTGACGTGGATGAGACGGATGCTGATCGGTTGCGAAGTGCACTGACGGCTGCATTACTTGCACGAAAGGATCGACGCCAACCGCAAGAATGGAACGAGGGTGAGCTGGAGTCGACGGACGAGGTCGGCCCGCAGTCTTAAACGACCTGACCCGGTACTCTGGCCCATGGCTGACACTGATGGCGAAGGGACCGATCGGGCGTCGTTAACCAGACGTCAGGTGGTCGTTGGCGGCGCCGGAGCCGCCCTCGGTGGCGCGGCTGGCGTCGCGATTTTCTCGGACGGGTTGTTTTCAAACTCGGATGGGACCACCACCAT
>JBKEGM010000093.1:0-8557 GCA_046710005.1 Natrialbaceae archaeon | reverse complement strand
CGGGCTTCGGTGAATCCTCGATGCCTGTCCCACACAAATCAGGATACAGTCACGTAATTCATTTCCCAATCCTATTCCCCAATTTTGAAATGATATTAATACCGATATGATTGCGCCTTGGGGATTAACTTTCACCACCTCTGACACGTCATTCGGTGGAATCGGATTCGCTACCCTTACAATCCGACCCCGTGGAGGTGAGTCTATGCGCGAACTTGACACGATCGATCGATTCGGCGTCATCGGGGCTGGAACGATGGGCAGCGGCATCGCACAGGTAGCAGCGACAGCCGGTTACGAGGTCGTCATGCGTGACGTCGAGGAGGAGTTCCTGGAACGCGGGTTCGAAACGATCGAGGGGAGTCTTGATCGTTTCGTCGACCGCGATCACCTCAGCGAAGAGGAGGCCGAGGATGTGGTCGGTCGCATCGAGGGAACGACAGCCATGTCGGACCTGGCAGACTGCGACCTCGTGATCGAGGCCGTCGTCGAGGACCTGGACGTCAAGGAAACGGTCTTTGACGATCTCGATAACACTCTTCCCGAGGACGTTCTGCTCGCCACGAATACCAGTACGCTTTCCGTGACGAGATTGGCGAGCGTTACCTCGACCCCGTCCCGCGTCGTGGGTCTCCACTTCATGAATCCCGTGCCGATCATGGAGGGCGTCGAGATCGTCGTCGGCGAAAAGACGAGCGAGGAGGCAGTCGACCTCGCCGAGGCCGTCGCGGAGGACCTGGGGAAGAAAACCTGGCGCTCGGACGACAAGCCCGGGTTCGTCACCAACCGGATCCTGATGCCCTGGCTTAACGAGGGCATTCGTGCGTTCGACGAGGGCGTGGCCACGAAGGAGGACATCGATCGGGGGATGAAACTCGGAACGAACGTCCCGATGGGACCGCTCGAATTGGCGGACCACATTGGCCTCGACGTTTGTCTCCACGCCTCCGAGACGCTGTACGAAGAACTTGGCGACCGCTACAAACCGGCCTATCTACTGAAGCGCAAGGTAGACGCTGGGGACCTTGGAAAGAAAACGGGGATTGGCTTCTACGAATACGAATAACGGCGACTTGGAACGACTTCCGACCACGGTGCCAGTAGGAACGGCCACAAGTGGCTCCCCCATCGGTCGCATTCAAATTTTAGCTTACATCGACTATTTGTTCCTGTCCGGAGTATCCGCTGTCATGATCAACCGCCGTCACATTCTTCTCGTGGCCGTCCTTTTTTCGATCCTCGCGATAGCGTTTGTTGGCGTTGCAACGGCTCGCCCGCCACCGCAGGCCATTTGCGGGGCGTGTGGGGCAACGGTCGTCGAAGACGCAACTGTCGACGGGAGGACGCCAACGGTCACTCGGTCCGAACTGGCGATTCAAATCGATCGAAACGGTACCGGTCACTGGACAGCCCGGACTGTGGTCCAGGACGGCAGGTCTGTGGCGTGGAATCGATCTCGTCTTCGATCGAACGCCGTTACGGCAATCGAGTCCGATTCGACGGGTCCTGAAAACGTGCGGGACGTTCACGTCACAGTCGATGGCGACACCGTCAGCGTGGAGTTCTTCGTCCCTGACATGGCTCACCGTTCAGCGGGGGACGTCATCATCGTCGATTACTTCTACTGGGACGGCGACTCATCTCGGTGGTTCGCTCTCGACGCCGACCGTGTCGCGATACATGGGCCGTCGGGGACCGCTGTAACGAGCGTCCCCGACGACGCGATCAAACGGGAGGGCAGTGTCGTCTGGACTCGCGATGGGGACGAGTTGTTCGATTCATATCCAGTCTCCCAGGGGACTGTCCTCGCGTTCGCCGAGGACGGCTTCGGCGCGCAGTTCGCTAGCCATGTGGGCGTAGGGATGACAGTGGCGGACGCCAAGTTTCGGGATCTTCCCGGCACTGCCCTCCTCCCGATTGTATTGCTCGGGACCTACGCTTTACTGCTTGTTCGGCGGGGCGAAGCCATCTTCGAACGGAATCGCCAGCAGCGAGCGACCCTGGTTGGTGGGTTGACGGCCGGCCTCGCTATCCTGACAATTCTGGGGGTTTTCCTCTTCGGAGAGTTCGGCCACTACGACGCGATAGGCGATCGGTTCCGCGCGGCCGCCTCGACGCTATTGTTTCCTGCACTCGGAGTGGCACCGGTCTTGGTCCCGATGGTCGGGTTCATGGGATTGCAGTACCTTTTCGGACGGTTCGTTGCTCCAGGGTTGGGCAAGAAATGGTACTACCGGAGCTTCATGTGGCAGGGACTCGGCCTAGTGGTTCTCGGCGTTCTAAGCCTGCCGTTCGTGGTCGCCTCCAGTGGAAGAATCGCGACAGTCGCTGCGGGACTCGCTGCTGCATCGGCGGTCCTGCTTTTCATGCCGCTGGGTGTGGCCTATCGGCAATCACTTCGAATCCAGTACCTCCTGGGGATCGGAATCGTCGGTGCTCCGCTCGTCCTCGCCTTGGGATTCGGACCGTATGGCGGGTTCGATCGTCTTTACTTTCCCGTTTTCTTCGTCCCCTGGGCCATCGTTGTCGGCGCGCTCGGGGTCCCCGCCTTCGTCCAGGGCGTCCGGTTCGCGGAAACGGGGCCAACCCACGAATCCGACGATGCGGTTCAGAATTGAGGCGAAGTGGCTGAACTGCTTTCGATCGACCGTGAGACGGGTGCGGAACTGCAATTTTATCAGTATTCTCGATCGGCCCATTCGAATGGTCCGGGCGGCAAAAGGAGTTCCTCCACGTCCGGGAGGTGCTTGACGTTATAAACCACCCTGAGTTCCTCCGTGATCGGCGCACCGACACACGACAGCCGGATGCCCTGATCCGTCAACGCGTCGGTCAGGACGTGATTGACGGGCATCGATAGGTCTCCCTGGGCCACTGCCACGGCACAGTTCGCACACGCACCGCCACGACATGAGAACGGCCATCGAAATCCTCGGCGCTCTGCGGCTTCGAGGAGGGTGTCCGTCGGCGGGGCGACGAACCGCCCGTAATCGATCGGATCCAGTTTCGCTGCCGAAGCTTTTTCGAACAGGTTCTCGTCGTCGATGGTCCAGCCGTGGTCGTCGAGCACCTCGTAGTTGAGATATTCGACCCGTCGGTCAGTCACTTCTGGGTCTGCTCCGGTCCCGTCCAGATCGGTAGCATCGCCGTCCATCCCGGATCCAGTGACGATCGCTTCGTAAGCTGCTTTCACGCGCTGGAACTCCTGCGTCGACCCGCCCTGGTCCGGATGACTTTCCTTGACCCGTTGGCGGTATGCCCGCTGGATGGTCTCATCGTCCGCCTGGCGACCGATCCCGAGGATCTCGTACGGGGAAACCACGCGGGGCGCTTAGGAATAGGGGATCAAATACCTGTCCCAGGCGGGCCCGGTGGAAAACGACCAAGCCGTCGGTTTGCCCTCAAGTGACGGAACCCGTATCGTCGACGTCCCCTGCCGCGAGTTCATCATCGTTCGCCCCGTCGGGGTCAACCGCCCAGAGTTCATCGTCAATCGCCAAGTCGATGGCCTCGACAAGGTCGGGGACGGCGTCGGCCATGGCGTCGGTCATTTCGTCGCCATATGCGAACGGTTCCGGGGCTTCAATGGCGAAAATCGTGATCTCCGGCATCGACTCGCCCATCGCCTCCCCGAGACGGGTGAGGGTCCCGAGACCGACGTCGTGGGTGGCGAGGCCGCTACTTTCCTCGTCGGGTTCGACGTCCTCGGGTTCGAAACGGTACCAGTCGCCCGCGTCACCAGACTCGGTCTGGATCGCGTCGATCAGGAACGCGCGGTCGTAGCCGCGCAACTCCTCGACGAGCATGATCCGGCCGGATGTCATCGTCCGGTAGTCGAGACCGGCACCGTCGCTGTGAGTTTCTTTCCGGCGTCGTTCCAGGGCCTCAGTGACGCGGAGTCCGACCGCGTCGTCACGCTTGATGTCGTTGCCGACGCCGAGTACGAGTGCGTTCATAGTATCAGGTGGTGAATCGGGACGCTCCTCAGCGTTTCATCGAGTCCACGATGTCGCCGTCCCGACGGAGCTCGATCTCGAGGGGCATCTCGCCGATGGCGTGGGTCGAACACGACAGGCAGGGATCGTAACACCGGATGACGCTCTCGATTTTGTTGAGCGTGCCTTCCGGGACCTCTGGCCCCTCTACAAACGTTTTTGCGGCCGACTTGACGCCCCGGTTCATGGCGCCATTGTTGTGCGTGGTGGCGACGATGAAGTTCGCGTCGGTGACTTTGCCCGTGTTGTCGACGCGATAGTCGTGGATGAGGGTGCCTCTGGGTGCCTCGATGACGCCGACGCCGTGGTCGCCGGAGGGCTTGGTCGGGACGTTTGGGGTGCCCTCGTAGACCGCGCCGTCTTCCAGGAGTTCCTGAATTCGTTCGACGCAGTAGATGGCCTCGATGAGACGGGCCCAATGGTAGTACGTCGAGCGCTCGTGGACCTCACCGTCGGCCCACGACATGAACTCCTTCCAGGCCTCGCGGGCCTTCGGTGTCCCGACCTCGTCGACCGCGTTCAGGCGGGCCATGGGTCCGACCCGGTATTGACCGTCCTCGAACCCGTGATCTTCATAATAGGGGAACTTGAGGTAGCTCCATTCCTTGGAGCGTTCAGCGATTACGTCGCCGTAGTCCTGGCCGGCGAACTCTTCGAGGAGGTCCCCGTCCTTGTCGATCAGCCGGACATCGCCGTCGTAGTGTTCGAGACCCCCATTGCCGCCGACCAGGCCCATGTACCCGGTCGGATAGGTGGCGTACTTCAGGGTTTCTTCGTCCATCCAGGCAAAGACCTCGTGCAGGCGCTCGATCGTGTCCTGCAGGTAGCCGATCAGGGGCTCCGACCGACTGAGCAGGTGTTCGCCCGTTGCCCGATCCAGCGTGTTCGTGACGCCTCCGGCAACGGCGAAGTCCGGGTGGACCTCTTTCTCGCCGAGTGCGCCGATCACGTCCTGGCCGAAGCTCCGCAGTTCGATGCCATTTTCCGCAAGGTCGGGATATTCCTCGAGGACGCCCTCGATGTTCCGTTTCTCGGGATCGGCTTCGTACCCCAGGAGGAGGTCGGGACTCGAAAGGTAGAAGAAACTCAACGCGTGACTTTGCAGGATCTGGCCCATGTGCAGGAGCCGCCGGAGCTTCCGTGCGCCTTCGGGGAGATCGACGCCCGCGATCTGGTCGGCGGCCTTCGCAGCAGCCAGTTGGTGGCTGACGGGACAGATCCCGCAAATTCGGGCCGTTATCTCGGGCATCTCCCAGATCGGACGGCCTTCGACGAACTCCTCGAACCCGCGGAACTCGGTGACGTGGAACTGGGCGTCCTCGACCTCGTCCTCGTCGTCCAATTTGATGGTGATCTTACCGTGCCCTTCTACTCGAGTAACCGTGTCGATAACTACCTCGTTGCTCATGGTTTGGACTCCTCAATCGTACTGTAGTTTGTCGTTGACGATATCCGGGCGTTCGCCGTTAGCCAGCGCCTCGATGCCATAGCGCATGATCTCAGCATCGGGCGGACAGCCGGGGATATACACGTCCACGTCCACGAACGCGTCGAGTGGTTTCCCGTCCTGGAGGAGTTTCGGGACCCCGTCGTCGTCCCCGTCCGGAACCTTGCTCTCGTCGTCAGCCTGGTCGATGTAGATTTCTTCCAGCGTTTCGTCCCGGTCATCGTGGTTCCGTAGGGACATGATCCCCCGGAGGGCGGCGCAGTCACCCCAGGCGACGACGGTGTCACAGTTCTCTCGGAGTTCTTGGGCTTCCTCGACGTTCTCTTCGTTGGTGACGAATCCCTCGGCGATCCCGATGTCAGCTTCGGGAATTTCCTTCTCATCGACGATCATGTGGCTGGCTTTGATCTCGACGTCCTCCAGCACGTCGACCAGACCGTGGTCGATGTTGAGGAACTCCATGTGGCAGCCGGCACAGCCGCCAAGACAGACCGTCGTGACTGTCGTTTTCTCGTTATCGTCGGTCATCCGTTCAGGGTCGGCGCTCATGCGATCACCTCCTGGATCCGCTCGATCAGTTCGCGATCGCTTCCGATCGGCGCTCGGGGCTCGAGTACTCGCGAGATCTTCCGTTCCTCGCCGTCGGCGTCGACAAAGGTGCCTTCACGCTCCGCCCAGTCTAGCGCGGGCACCACGACGTCGGCCAATTTTGTCAGGGCTGAGTCCCTGGCAGCCTGGACGACGACCGTGTCGGCCCGGCGGGCAATCTGGACCATTCTATCGAGATCTTCCGCCCCATCGTCGCTGGCAAAGAGGTACGCGACTTCGCCCACGCCACCCACACGACAGGTTTTGGGCAGGTTCTGGTTCGCGGCCTCGTTGAGCCCGACGACCTGGCTGTCGGTCACCGCCGCGAGACCATAGGCGTTGACAAGGGTGTCCTGGTTGTCGACCTTCGGGCCGATGACAACGACGCCGTCACCATTGCCCAGGAAATCGACTGCCTTCTCGGCTGCCGAAGCGATGGGCGCCCCGCGTTTCTCGTCGTTGACGGCCTCCGCAGCGATTTCCGAGACCTTGAACAGACTCGATCCCATCGTCAGCGAGTCCTCGGAGAACCGCTCCAGTTGGTCCTCGAACGGGTCGACCGTCAAGAGATCCGCACCCTCCTTGACCGCTTGCCGGACGTAGGAGGCGGCGACGGGGTGGGTTTCGACAATAGTCGTGTCGTAGACAACGATCCCATCGGCGTTCGCGATGGAGGAGACGGAATCGGCGACGAGGTCCCCCTCGCCGTGTTCGGTGAGTTCTTCGCGAACAGCCGATTCGACGGTTGCTCGATTGGCGCCGTCGATCTCTAGGTCGGCGTCCACGTCCGCCATCGCGTCAGCGAAGGCCTCGAGCGTCTCGGTCGGCAGTCGATTTGAGGCCGCGGCCGTCACCGAACTGGCGTCCCTGAGGATATCTGCAACGTGCTCGACCGCCTCGTCGACCTCGACGGTTTCGAGGCTCCCGTCCTGACCGATTGTCGGCGCCGTCACGACTGGGCGACCGTCGCGTTCGAGTCGCTCGAACCGACCCTTCTTGCAGAGCTGTCCGCCGTCGGCGCCCTCGGTCGTGCCATCGATCTTGACGAGACCACGGTCGGTGGTGTACACCTCCAGGTCACAACCGAGGCTACACTCGCTACACGTGCTCTCGACGATGTCGCAGTCGGCTTCCCGGCCGTGATAGGCGCTGAGATTGCTGTATAGCGATCCGGTCGGACACGTCTGGACGCACGCCCCACAGGAGACGCACGTGGACTCGCCCAGGGGCACATCCGTGTCGGCGACAATCGTGGTGTCCCGGCCTCGGTTCCCGAAGTTTAGCGTTTGATTGCCGACGATTTCGTCACACACCCGGATGCAGCGTCCGCAGTTGATGCACCGGTCGTAGTCGAGTGTGATGTACTCGTGGGAGGTGTCCGGATCGTGATCCTCATACTCGAGGGGGAACCGGATGCTGTCGAGGCCCGCTTCGAGGAAGAGATCCTCGAGTTCGCAGTTGCCCTCCATCTCGCAGTACATGCAATAGTGGTTCTCCTCGGAGAACATCAACTCGAGAATCGTCCGCCGGTGGTCCCACAACTCTTCGGTGTCGGCGTTGACTGTCATGCCGTCCTCGACGGGGGTCGTGCAGGCCGTCTCCAGTCGGTCGCCGTCGATCTCGACCAGACACATCCGGCACGCCCCGACGTTGGGCAGGTTCTCGAACTCGCACAGCGAGGGCACGTCGATGCCGGCTCGCTTTGCGGCGGCCAGGATGGTTTCGCCCTCGCTGGCGTGGACTTCTTGGCCCTCTATCTCCAGTGAAATCGATCGTTCCCTTGTCGCCTGAGTTGCCTCGCTCATAATATCACGTCCTCGCCTCGATCGCGTCGATCGGACACGCCTGCACGCACTGTCCACACCCGATGCAGACCTCGGGATCGATAACATGTGCCTCCCCGGTTTCGCCGGTGATCGCGTCGACCGGACAGACCTCCACGCACTGCCCACAGCCGACGCACTCAACCTCGTCGATTTCGTAAGCGTCCGCGTCGCCGGTGCCGAAATCGCAGTCGCCGGCCGAACAGTGCTCGTCCTCGATGTGCTCGCGGTATTCGTCCTCGAAGTAGTCGAGCGTGCTCAGGACGGGGTTGGCGGCCGACTGGCCGAGGCCACAGAGCGACGTGGCCGCCATCGTCTCCCCCAGCGATCTCAGTTCGTCGAGGTTCTCCACATCGCCGCTTCCCTCGGTGATTCCTTCGAGTGTTTCGAGGAGTTTCTTCGTCCCGTACCGGCAGGGCGGGCACTTCCCGCAGGTCTCGTCGACGCAGAAGTCCAGGAAGAACCGCGCCTGGTCCACCATACAGGTGGACTCGTCCATCACGACCATGCCGCCCGACCCCATCATCGACCCGAGTTCGGACAGCGTCTCGAAGTCAATCGGCGTCTCGGCGTGCTGTTCGGGAATGACACCGCCCGACGGGCCCCCGGTCTGGACCGCCTTGAACTCGCCGCCGGTAGTGCCGCCGCCGACCTCGAAGACGACCGTCTCGAGTTCCGTCCCAAGCGGGACCTCGACCAACCCG
>JBKEGM010000092.1:0-8564 GCA_046710005.1 Natrialbaceae archaeon | reverse complement strand
CCGAACCCCGCCCTTAACGAACCACAAAGGTATTCTCCAGCGAGTCTCCGGACTTTTGCTCTCGACCCCGAACCTCCCTCACGTCCACGTCGAGCACGAGGCCCCGGTCGGAAGTTTCACTGTCTATTATACCCCGGGCCATTCGCCCGGCCACGTGGCCTATGTTAGTGAACTGCTCGACGTCGCTTTCCTCGGTGATCTCGTGAAAGAATCCGACGGCGTCCTCGTCCCCTGGGGATGGTTCGTCAACTACGATACGGGGGACGTCCGGCGAAGCATCGCATCCCTTGCCGAGATGGCCCCTTACTTCGAGTACGCCTGCCCGGGGCATGGCAAACCCCTCGGGGACGGCTATGGTCGGCTGGAACGACTCGCAGCGCGACGCTACTAACCTATTTGACACGTATTGATGACAATCGGTCGCTTCACCGGCCGGGTCCCATCAGCACCGTTCGACCAGGAGCTTTCCTGAAGGTAAGCCAATGGGAACCGACTTTAATCCCCGCGTCGAATAGGCCGGCTATGGCAGACTCGTACGTGATCCTCGGCGACGGGGTCGCCGGAAGTTCGGCGGCGGGGACGATCCGGGAAGAATCTCCCGAAGCGCAGATCACTGTAGTAACCGACGAGGGAGAGCCGTTCTATAACCGGATCCTCACGAAGGAGTTCGCGAAGGGAAAGCTCCCGGCAGCCCCGGTCTCGATCCACGAAGAGGGGTGGTATGAGGACCGCAATATCGACCTCCGACTGAACACGTTCGTGACAGACGTCGACACCGACGCACAGGAGGTGTATACCCACGGCGGTGACGTGCTCGACTACGACAAATTACTGGTCGCCACCGGCGGGACGCCATTACAACTCCCCGTCGCAAATGCGGACGCCGAGGGAATCCATCACTTCTGGACGTTCCAGGACGCCAGGGGGATCGCAGAAGACGCGGAAGCATCGGACTCGGCCGTCATCATCGGAGCCGGCCTCCTCGGTATCGACTTCGTTGGAGTCTGTGGCGTGCGGGGAATCGACGCCAAACTTATCATGCGCGGCAAAGGGTGGTGGCGATACGCCTGCACCGAGACGGGGTCGGAAATCATTCACGAAGGAATGCGCGACATGAACGTCGAACCGATCACCGAAAACGGCGTGGATCGATTCGAGGTTGACGAGGACGGCCACGTTACCGGGGCCATCGACGACGAAGGAGCATTCCACGAGGCCGACTGGGTTGGGGTCGGAATCGGTCTCGACTTCAACACGGAGTTCCTCCGGGAGACGCCAGTGGAAACCGACAAAGGGGTTATCGTCGACGAGCACATGCGAACCAACCTGGAAAACGTCTACGCTGCTGGGGATATCACGCGATACTACGACGTCCTTCTGGAGGATCGCAACCAGAACGGTTCCTGGGGAAGCGCCAAACAGCAGGGCACCACCGCCGGGTTGAACATGGCCAACGGCCATGGTGCAGAGACGTTCGAGTATGTCCCCTCCTATTCCATTACGCACTTCGACTTCCCGTTCCTCTCGCTGGGGCACCCGACCCGTGGCTCCGATGGCCCGGTGACGCAGAATGATCCCCACGGGTACGAGCGGAAATACAACGACAGAGAGTGGCGACGCGTCGCCTTCGAGGACGGCCGCCTCGTCGGTGCGGCCCTGATCGGCGACCTCTCCCCCCAAACGAAACTCAAACAACTCATCCGCGAGGGCAGCAAGATCGAGGACCAAGCCGACGTGCTCCTCGAGCAGGACATCGACCTGGATAACATCGAATAAGCGAAAGACTGTCTCGGTGTCCTATTCTCTCCAGGAAAGTTTCGAGTAGCCCACCGCCATTGTGCCGCAGGACGATTACAAGTACCTCTCGGGGACATACGGTCGGAGCAGTGGGGGAATCGCTGCGGCAAGCACCCTGGCGGCATCGGCGAGGGGCTTCCGGAGCAGCGTGTATCCAGTCGAGACGAGGACCGCGAACCCGACCAGTTGGCGCAAGCGGCCACTACTGGCTAGGTAGGTCGGCAGGGCAAGGACGCCAGCCAGGACAAGATCCTCCGGGGCGCCATCGTAGGGGATCCAGCGCCGCGGTCGAAGCCACCGCCCGTGAAAGTGCGAGAAGACAGCCCGTTCGGACTGGCCCTGCCAGGGTCGGAGTTCCAGGCTTCCTCCCAGGACATCGGTGGCCGAGTGGAGGGCTGCGCCGACGAGAAACAAGGCCAGCGCGATGCTTCCTCTGGATGGCGAAACGACGGCCAAACCCACCGCCGGCACGACTGCGATCGAGTAGTATACGGGGAAATGAAGGGACCGTCGGTGTCCTCGGTAAAGGTCGAGGTCCGGAAACACCCCGCCCATGAACCCTGAAAAGACGGCTATCGGCGCATATTCCGGGGCCAGAACGAAGGTCACCGTTGCCACGGCCGCTCCGGCGAGCGCGTGGGTCGTGGCCATCATCGTGTCCTTCTGTATGCAACAGGAATGGATAGGTCTGTCGACCGCAGAGGAACTTTGCTCCAGGCCATCATACCCCATGACGTGCTCCCGCTCGTGACTGACCGATTGGGGTCGATCCTCACGCAGCGGCGGCTTCATCGGAGTATGCAGACCACGATACTCACGATCCTTCTCGTTGGCGCCCTCGAACGCAACGTGAACGTGATAGTCAATGCGACCTTTGCGCTCGGTGTCACCCTGCTACCGGGGGTGCTCGCCCGCGACTTCGACGTCCACCTCGACCCCGGACTGGCGCTATTCATCACGCTCGCCGTCCTGCTGCACTCGCTGGGAATGGCCGGGTTTTACGACCGGTTCTGGTGGTGGGACCACCTCACCCACGTGCTTTCCGCTTCGATCGTCGCGACCGTTGGCTATGCGACGACCAGGGCGCTGGATGAATACTCCGAAGCGGTTTACTTTCCCGACGAGTTCCTCGCGGTTTTCGTCTTGCTCGTTACGATCGCGCTAGGGGTGCTCTGGGAATTGGTCGAGCACGGCGGGCGCGAACTGGCGATCGCTGTGGGTTTCGAACCAGTGTTGATCGTGTACGGACTCGAAGACACCATGTGGGACCTGGTGTTCGATATGATCGGCGGAATGGTCGGCGCCATCTACGCCAGTCGGAGACTCGACCTGACGACCGCTACGTTGCAGCGATACTTCGAGCGGTCGTCGAACCGCTTCGATTGAATCGTGCCCGGCCAATAGGCCACGACCGATACCGTTTTGCATCCTCTCCCACGACCACGTTGGTATGAACGAATCGGGGAGCGACGGGACGATGACCCTGGCGTTCGAACTCTCGGCACTGGAAACCCTTGCAGAACCTGGTGCGGCCTTCGCCGATGCCCGACGGTGGAGCAAGTACGTCGGGGTGGTCTCGGACAAGCCAACCTACGTCGTCACCAACTTTACCCGGCAGCACCGCATCCGACAGGACTTCTTCTCCGGGCCCAAGGGCAAGGAAGAGAGCCTCGGAAACGTTCGTGACCAGTTCGACACCGATCGGTACGTCTTCGTCGGTTCCGCCGACAAGGATCGGGAAACCGCCCAGGCCACGGACTGGGAATATCTCGACGTCGAGGCCGCCGCTGAGGCTGCCGAATGGACTCTCGGCGACGATGTTCCAGAGGACAGTTCCGGCACTGACGAGGTCCGTGACGACTGGCCCTGAGCATGTCGCTCACCGTTACCGAGGCCCTTCGTAAAGGCGTCGAGCGAGCAGTAACTCCCGTCGGGGCTGGACTCTTGGTCATCCTCCTGGGCGCCCGGGTAGCGACCGCCGTAGTGCTCGACACCCGCCAACCAGTGCTGGCGGACGCCGCCAACGAACTATCCGGCGACCAAATTCTGGAGTCCGTTCAGGGGCCGATGGCGGTTGACCTCCCAGTTGCTGCCGTGTCTGCGCTGGGACTCCTGGGGGCGTTTCTCACCGCCGCCGTGGTCACGCTCGGGTTCCGCGCCTTCACCGGCGACCGCCCGGGTCGCCTTCCGACTGACGCCTGGGACGGCTTCGCCTGGGCCACCCTCAACGTCCTCGTCGCCCAGATCCTTCTCAGTTTGCTGCTCGGGGTCGGCTTCGTGCTCTTCGTTCTCCCCGGGATCATCGTCGCGGTGGCGTTCGCCTTCGTGCCGGCCGCGATCGCCGTCGATGACCACCACGTTGTCCGGGCGATGCTCGAAAGCTGGCAGACTGCTCGGGGATCTCTTCTTCGGGTTTTCCTGCTATTATTGGGAATCGCTGCCGTGAGCATTACCGTCAGTCTCTTCGGGATCGTCGTCGGAATCCTGCTTTTCGGGGATGGAATCGGTGCCGACATCGTCACCCTCGCGAGTGGCGCACTCGTTACGATTTACGTCATCGGTGTGATAGCCAGTGCGTTCGATCAACTACGGTCGGTCGACGACGAATTCGAGGACGTCGATGACGATTTGCTTCCCTGACCGGGCAGGGGCCGATCACTACCCGCCCCCGAAAAAACGCCTCATCGAAAACAGGACCGATTAGCCAAACAGTTGGAACGAAGTAGGAAAGACGAATGACAGGGACAGACCGACGTTCGTATGAGGATCGTGGGGTGTTGAATACATCTGATGTTTCTACATTAATTGAATAATTTGTTCACTAAGTATTTTGAGATAAGCGTGCAGAAACAGTGAAGAGGGATTGTAGCATGCAAATAATTTACTGACCACTCCTTGAACGGAGTGGCATGGCAATGACCCATCTTCCCAGTCCAGGTCTCGGAACCTCCGGGAACGACGATCCAGAGGAGTGTGCCGCGACCGTGGCGCGCGCCCTCGAGATCGGGTATCGCCACGTCGACACCGCCCAGATGTACGATAACGAGGCCGCCGTCGGTAAGGGCCTGGAACGAGCGACCGCCGAAGCGGGCCCTGGCGGGGGAATTCCCCGGGAAGAAGTCTTTGTCGCCAGCAAGGTCCACCCGGATACGCTCGCCCATGAGGACGTCCTCGCCACGACCGATCGGAGTCGGGAGCGCCTGGGCGTCGAGACAATCGACCTCATGTACGTCCACTGGCCGACGAGCGCCTACGAACCTGAGGCGACGCTGTCGGCATTCGACGAACTCCGGAACGCCGGGAAGATCCGTCACGTGGGCGTGTCGAACTTCACGCCCGAACTCCTGGACGAGGCCCGTGAAATTCTTGCCGCCCCGATCGTCGCCCACCAGGTCGAGATGCACCCCTATCTGCCACAGGCGGAACTCGTGGGGTACGCCCAGCGCCATGGCCACGCCCTCGTCGCCTACTCGCCGCTGGCCCAGGGCGAGGTGGTCGAGGATCCAGTCTTGCAGGAGATCGCCGAAGACTACGACGCGACGCCAGCGCAGGTGACGCTGGCGTGGCACCAGGCCAAGGAAACCGTCGTTCCGATCCCGAAGGGGCGGGGGCACCACGTCGACGAGAACTACGCTGCCGTCGATATCGACCTCGACGAGGACGACCTGGAGCGGATCGACGCCATCGACCGGGAGAAGCGAATCGTCGATCCCGACGCGGCGGCCTGGAACCGTTGACGGGAGTCGACAGGGCCATTCAAGATCCGGCAGGAGGTAGGTCGGTCCATGGTCGACTCACGGGACACACGCGTTCGACGCGACGAATACGCCGTCGACGACGAAAAGTGGATGCGGGAATTCCTGGCCGCCCACCCCGCGGGGGTACTTGGAACGGTCGACGACGGCCAGCCCTTCCTCACGCCGCTTCTCTTCGCCCACGACGCGGTGGCGGAGGCCCTCTTCGTCCACCTTTCGCCGGAGGGGCGGACGCTCGAGAACGTGGCGGGAAACCCCCGCGTCGCCTTCAGTGTCTTCGAGATGGGTCGGATCGTCCCAGGAGTCGAAGCGGGCTCGTTCGACAACGAGTACGCCAGCGTGACGCTCTTCGGTGCGGCCGATCTTCTCGAGCGGACGAGACCTAAACACGAGGCGCTCGCCCAGTTGATGGCCAAGTACGCGCCCCACCTCGAACCGGGCGAGGACTACCGCCCCTCGACGTCCGACGCCGTCACGGAGACGGCGGTGATCGAGGTGGCGGTCGAGGATTGGAGCGCGAAGCGAAAGACGCGGCCGGACGACGATGGGTACCGGTTCGGCGAAGTCTCGGAACGGTAGTACCGGTCACCGGCGACCACGACTGCTGGCACAACGGCTGCACGAGCCACATCAACGAGTGCAACTGGCGGTCGCGACCGACGTTCGACCGGCGCCACCGTCCGGTCGGGATCGACCGCCTTTTTCCTCCGGAGGCCGAAGAATACTGAGAATGACCACCACGGTGCCCCTCCAGGATCGGATCATCTATGGACCCGTTGACTCCCGGCGACTGGGGCGGTCGCTCGGGATCAACCTCGCCCCGCAGGACCGGAAGATCTGCTCGTTCGACTGCGTCTACTGCCAGTACGGCCCCTCGGTCGAACAGCCGGTGCGATACGATCCGGAAACGGTCCCGGACGTCGACGCCGTCGTAGTGGCCGCTAGGAACGCCCTCGACCGTCTCGATACCGATCCGGACTACCTCACCTTCTCCGGCAACGGCGAACCGACAAGCCACCCCGAGTTCCCGGCGATCGTCGACCGCGTCAGGGAGATCGGGGGCGACCACCCCGACACGAAGGTCGCCCTGTTCACGAACGGCAGCCGACTCGACGATCCCGACGTGCGAGCGGCCCTCGAATCGATCGACGACCCGTTCGTCAAACTCGACGCCGGGACGCCAGACACGTTCGAAGCGGTCAACCACCCAGTCGGGATCGAATTCGATGACCTGGTGGCGATACTGGAAGCGATTGACGACGTGGCGATCCAGGCGATGAAGTTCGAGGGCGAAATTGGTAACCTCGACGACGCGGATGTGGAGGCGTGGGTCGAGGTGGTCGAACGCATCGACCCCGTCGCGGTCGACCTCTACACGATCGCCCGCCCAACCGCCTACGACCTACAGGCGGCGAGTCGCGACCGTCTCGAAGCAATCGCGGCGCGTCTGGAAAAGCAGGGCATCCCGACCCGCGTGTCCGTGTAGCGTTCTCGGCGATTTCGGTTGACTACTCCTCGTCGCGATTGGCCAGCAGTTCCTCGGCCGTCACCAACGCCTCGAGATCGACGTCGTGCTCGGCAAGATGCTCGCGTCCGCCCTCCTGGCGGTCGACCACGATCAGTGCCCGATCGACGACCGCGCCGACCTCCCGCAGTGCCTCGACGGCGTCGACCGCGGACTGCCCGGTCGTGACCACGTCCTCGATCAGCACGACCGACTCGCCCGCGGACAGGCGCCCTTCGATCCGGTTCCCGGTTCCGTATTCCTTCTGTTTCTTCCGGGCGATGACGTAGGGGTTGCCCCCAGCGACGGACGTCCCAGCAACCAGTGGAACGGCCCCAAGCGCGACCCCCGCGAGTTTCTGGTCGGAATCGACCCGCTCCGCGAACGCTTCGGCGACGAGGCGCAGACACCGCGGGTCAGTCTCGAAGCGGTACTTGTCGACGTAATAGTCGCTAGTGCCGCCGTGGGAGAGTTCGAACTCTCCGAACTGGACGGCGTCGGCGGCCCGCAACGCGTCGATGAGTTCCTGATCGGCCATACCGAAGGGGCCGATACGTGAGGGCATAAGCGGCGGGGATTCTCGGTGGACCGATCGGCCGGGATTCACACCGGCGCGTCCGCGATTAGGCCGTCGATACCCTCTTCCCGGATTCGGTCCGGCGCGTTCGGGTCGGTGACCACCCACTCGCCGTCCGCGCCCGGCGGTCCGAACGTCCAGGCGTTCACACGGAGGTCGGCGACGTGCGCCCGATCGACCAGGTCAGTGCCGAGACAGAGCGAAGCGTGTGGATGGACGAACGCACAGCCACGCTCGCTCGCGAGGGAAAGTTTGCGGTCTGGGTTGTTGGCGAAAAGCAGCGCGGTTGGCGGACCGTCCAGGTCGCGAACGGGCTCGAGGTGATCGGGATCGAACGACGAGACGACCACGTCGTGCGGGCGGTCCGCCGCAAGCGCGACGACCTCCGGGATCGGCCCGGAGGCTTTCAGTTCGACGTGGAGGGTGACCTCGGTCCGGAGTTCATCGAACACGGCCGCCAGTGTCGGGATCGACTCGCCTGACTCGAGCACCTCCAGGGCCTGGAGAGTGGATAGCGAGCGGTCGGCGACACGGCCCTCGTCGTCGGTGACCCGATCGACCGTCCCGTCGTGGATCACGACGCTCTCCCCGGTCGCACACTGACGGACGTCCAGTTCGATCCCGTCGGCCCCAGCCGCGACCGCGCCGCGAAACGCGGTGAGAGTATTCTCGGGGAACCGATCGGCGTATCCCCGGTGGGCAATGAGCGAGGCCGAACCGGGATTCGCGTCCGCCATGATTCTCACCACGGCACGTCTTTCAATCCGAGCAGGTAGGCGAGGTAGTTCGTGCCCAGATGGAGGACCGGTGTGATCACGACCACGAACAGGAGCACGGGTAGCCGAAACGTTTCGGAGAACCAGCTGTAGTCAGCCAGTGCTGCTAGTGCGAGGGCCCCGACGACGAAGTCGAATTGATCCAGTCCCGGCAT
>JBKEGM010000091.1:0-8674 GCA_046710005.1 Natrialbaceae archaeon | reverse complement strand
TTCACCTCGACCCTGATCCGCATCCATACAGCGACCACTGGCCGTTCCTCAGGGAGGGCGTGCCGGCACTCCAGTTGCATAGCAGGCCCGCCGACGGGGACCAGCGCGGACGCGGTTGGGGCCACACCCAGGCGGACACCAGGGACAAGGTTGATCCGCGAACGCTTCGCGAACACGCGATGCTGGGGGCGGTATTGACCCACGATTTGACCCGTCGTGACCCGGACCCGATCGAGTCCGACACACTCCAGGAGGCGATGCTCAAGCAGGATTTCGAACCCGGCATGCGGGCTGCGAACCTCTGGCCCGACGATTGGGACTAGCCGGACCGTTTGCCACGGCGAGAGGAGTGATGGTCGATTCGGGGGAATCAACCGACTGAGCAGCAGCCTACCGATAGGCCCTCCAAAAAGGGATGAAGACGGAAATTTGGTCCGGGCCGGCAGTGCCATCGGTCCGATTGCAGTAACCGACGCTCGCCCGTCGCCCTTGGATTGGAAAGTGTCCACATCTGGTATCGCTTCCAGATACTTTATGCCGTCACCGACCTAACGGCTCGATGCATCGAACGAGACACAGCATGTTCACCGGTATCATCGAGGACGTCGGCACCGTCGGAGCCATCGACCGCCGCGGACAGGCGATGACCATGACGATCGAGTCGGAGGTGGTCGTCGACCCACCACTGGGTGCCAGCGTCGCCATTAGTGGGCCGTGCCTGACCGTGATCGAGACCGACCCGGCCGGGAACACCTTCACGGTCGAGGTCACCCCCGAGACGTTCCGCCGAACGACGCTGGGGTCCCTGGAGGCTCGCGACCCGGTGAACCTGGAGTCAGCGTTGACCCTGAACGACGAACTCGGTGGCCACCTGGTGACGGGCCACGTCGATGGGACCGGTGTCGTCACGGGCATTCACCAAGAGGGAAACGCGACGATCTGGGAGATCCGCCCGCCGGCGGATCTCCGACCGTACCTGGCACCGAAAGGGTCGGTGGCCGTGGACGGGGTGAGTCTCACGGTCGTTGACAGCGAGCGGACTTTCAGCGTCTCTGTCACCGAATTCACCGAGGAGGAGACCACCCTCCGTGACACGGGCGTCGGCGACGAGGTCAATCTGGAGATCGACGTGATCGCCCGGTATGTGGAGCAACTAACCAGCGGAGAAAGCACTGAGTCGGGCGATATCATGGACAAACTACAGTCCATGGAGGGCCGATGATGGCGGTTGCGAGCAACCCACCGTGGACGTATCGCGAACCGACTCGACCATCGAAACGCGGAGACACCACTCACTCATGACTATGACGGACGACTTCGACGTCACGGAACTGGAAGGCGAACTGGACGCGACCGGCCTGCGATTTGGGATCGTCGTCGGCCGCTTCAATGACCTGATCACCGGGAAACTCCTGGACGGCGCATTGGACACGCTGAAGCGACATGGCGCGACCCCCGACGACGTGGACGTGGCCAGGGTCCCGGGATCGTTCGAAATCCCCCTGGCGGCAAAACGCATGGCGAATTCGGGCCGGTACGACGGCGTCATCGCGCTGGGCGCGGTCATTCGTGGCGAGACGCCACACTTCGAGTACGTCTCCAGCGAGGCCACGAAAGGGGTCGCCAAAGCCACGCTGGATACCGAAGTGCCGATCGCCTTCGGCGTTCTGACGACCGATACCACCGAACAGGCGATCGACCGCGCGGGCCTCAAGCAGGGCAACAAAGGCACCGAGGCCGCCGAGAGCACTATCGAAATGGCGAACCTGCTGGACGAACTCTGAGTACGCTCAATCCCGTCATTCCTTTCCGTCGATCCCGTCGCGAATCGTCCCAGCGACCCGGGCGGCAGTGCTGTGGCGAATCCGTCGGTGGTCAAACGCTCGGCGGGCCTGCATGGCCGCCTCCCCATCGACCTCGAATTCGAGGTCCGGATAGCCGACGTTCAGGAGGACGAGCGGTTCCGGCGGGGCGGTCGGGATTCCTTGCGGTCCCGAGAGTGGTTCGGAATCGAGCGCCCGATCCACCAGCGCGAGGGGCCGTTCCCCCGTCCCGATTGCCTCGATCAGCGCCACCATTCGTCGCAACTGGTGTCTGAGAAACCCGTCGGCGCGAACCCGGAGGACGAGGTATTCGCCTTCTCGGTCGACTGCTGCCTCGTGGACTTTCCGTATCGTTTCTCCATCCTCAGCCGTGAAGTTATGGAAGTCGTGCGTGCCCTCTAGCCGGGCACAGACTTCGGTCGCGAGGTCGGTATCGATCTCCGGTGCGTGCAGGTGGTACGCATATTCCCGCCAGTCGGCGTCGTGTCTGGCGTGGAACCCATCGGGGGCGTCGGAGCGGTCCCAGGCTCTGATCGAGTTCGGCAGGGTGCCGTTCAACGGGGCAGGAGACAACCAGTCGGGGGATTCGAAGGCGACGACCTGTCCCAGCGCGGAGACGCCCGCGTCGGTCCGACCGGCGGCCGCGTATTCCGGTGGGGTGTCGTCCGTTTCTCCGAGCACGTCGAGGGACCGCAGCGCGTCGAAGAGGGCGTCTTCGACCGTGGGGACGTCGGGCTGGCGCTGGAAGCCGTGGAACGGTCGACCGTCGTAGGAAATCCGGTAAGCGTCCATCCTATCGACGATCGAATTCGCGATCGAGTTCGTCGGCGGTCGGTCCCTTCGTTTGCATCTCGGGGTCGGTTTCGAGTAGGTTGTCGAGCCGTCGATCGAATTCCTCGCGGTCGATTTCGCCCCGGGCATAGCGTTCCCGGAGTTCCTCGACGGGATCTGCCCACTCCGTGTCGGCATCGGCATTGCCTGGCGGTTCCAGCAACGACGCGATTGCGTCATCGAGGAAAATCCCGGCCAACAGGACGACGACTCCGACTGAACTGATACTCTCCAGACCCACGACGCCGCTCAGAATCATGATGCTGATGCCGGCAAACAGCCCCACCTCTGTGACGTTCCTGGCGAGCACCCGCCGCAAATCGCTCATGGTCGAACTTCCTCGGGCGGGAAAATAAGGATATCGAGCGGTCAAAATAGTGATGCCCCGGTCGCAGGCTACCATCCGCACCGGTCGGTTACAGTTTTTCGCGTTCCAGGTCGCGTCCATCGATCGTTTCGCGGTCGCCGATTCGTTCGGATGACTCGGTTTCGAGGCGACGCTCGATCCGTCGCTCGAATTCCTCGTGATCGATTTCACCTCGGGCGTATCGATCGCGAAGAGCTTCGATCCTCTCGTTTTCGGCCCCCTCGGCCGAATCACCGGCCCGGTCGGCATCTGGGGGTTCGATGGCACGTTCGATCGCGTCCTCGAAGAGAATCCCAACCAGAAGAACGGCGAACCCGACGGCGATCACCGCCTCGAGGTTCGCCACGCCGGCGACCACCATGATCGTAATCCCCACGAAAACGGCACGTTTGGCGACGTCGTTTGCGAGGGTAGATCGAACGTCGCGCATGTTCGACAGTACTGGCGGCGGTGGGAAAAAGTTTCACCGTACCGAACAGTCTTGAGGGTTCACTCCTCTCGTTCCTCCGGGTCCGCAGGCGAATGCGTAAAGACGTCTTCGATCCGACAGTCGAAGTAGTCCGCCAGTTCGAAGGCCAGTTCGAGACTGGGGTCGTACCGACCCCGCTCGATCGAGTTTATGGTCTGTCTCGTCACCCCGACTGCTTCAGCGAGTTCAGCCTGTGTCACGTCCGTTTTCGCCCGCCAGACTTTGAGGTCGTTTTCCATGGTCAGACCGTCAGAATTTTCGACGGTACCAGTGGCGGTAGCCCACACGAAGGCCGCCCAGAATCGAGGCCATCGTTGCGGCCACGATTTCACCGGACGCCGTGGCGTTCGTCAAGGCGAGCGTTCCATAAAGGAGAGCCGCCACCGGGAAGGCGACCTGGAAGGTGCTCCGTACGGACAGCGCCTCGATGTGATCGGTGCGTTCGTCCGAAAGGGGTCGCCCTCGACCGGCCGCGCGCCGCGCCCTGTACGCGCCGCCCAGCAAGATGCCACTGCCTGCCAGGAACCCAATGCCAGCGATTACTGGATACGCGTTCCAGCCCGGGGGTGCGGCCACGAGGGCCAGACCAACCCCTGCGAGGACGATACTTCCGAGAGCGTATGGGAGTGCGTTCGAGACCATCGGTCTCACCGACCATGTAAAGTTAATACGACGCAATATAAAATATATTTTTCACTAAGTCTGGGGTGCTTTACGTTTGTGGCGGAGGGGGACGTCTGGATACCTATAGCGGTGTGGTGGCTGGTCTTGGAACTGGTGGGACCGGGCGATAATCGGTCTTAGCAGTCCCGCTCCCCCGAGAACGAATCGAGCAACGGCCCGGCGGGTTAGGCAAAATCCTCGTACGTCGGCCGGTCGCGGTCGCCGGGGAACTCGTCGACCGGGGCCGTCGTCTGGTCGCCCGTGGCCATGTCCTTGATCGTCACTTCGTCGTTCGCAAGGTCCTGTTCGCCAGCGATAACGACCGTTTCGGCGTTGATCGAATCGGCGTAGTCGAGCTGCCCGCCGAAGCTCCGACCGGCGACGTCGGCCTCGACGACGTGCCCGCGATCGCGGAGATCGCGAGCGATTCGACTAGCGACGCTTCGGGTGTCGCCGACTGTGAGGACGAAGTAGTCGGTGGAGAGGGCTTCCTCGGGCCAGACGCCAGCACGCTGGAGAAGCAGGGGCAGCGTCGAGTTCATCACGCCGGGGGCGACCCCGACCGCCGGGGTGGGCTGGCCGCCGTAGCTCTCGATGAGGTCGTCATACCGGCCGCCGCCGAAGACCGCCCGGGAGACCTCGCCCGTGGAGTCGAAGCACTCGAAGACGACGCCGGTGTAATAGTCGAACCCGCGGGCGGTTGTCAGCGAAAGGTCGGTGTGTTCGCGAATCCCGAAGTCCTCGGCGGCGTCGAGCACTGCACGGAGGTTGTCGATCGCCGCGCGGAGGTCTTCGCGGTCCGAGAACGCCAGGAGTTCGTCGAGGTCGTCGCTGCCAGCATCGAGGGCATCGTCGAATTCCATGGCCTGACTTCGGGTGAGGCCAGCTTCGACGAGCAAGTCGAGATACTCGCCGCGTTCGATCTTCTCGCGTTTGTCGACCGCTCGGATCGCGTTTTGCGTGTCGATCTCGGCGTCGAAGGTTCGGAGCAGGGAGGAGAGGATGTCGCGATGGGAGACGCGGAACTCGAAGTCTTCGGGAGTCAATCCGAGGCGAGTTAGGCTGTCGGCAGCGACCGCGAGGATCTCGGCGTCGGCTTCAGGTTCGGAGGACCCGAAGATGTCGATATTCGTCTGGGTGAACTCGCGGAACCGGCCCTGTTGTACCTGCTCGTAGCGCCAGAATGGTCGCGTCGAGTACCACTTGATGGGCTTGGTGAGTTCCTGGCTCTTCTCGACGACCATCCGGGCGACCGTCGGCGTCAACTCGGGCGTGAGGGCCACGTCACGCCCACCCTGGTCCTCGAAGCTGTAAAGTTCGTCGACGATTTCCTCACCTGACTTGTCCACGTACAGTTCCGTTCGTTCCATCGCCGGCGTCGATATTTCGCGGAACCCGTAGGCCTGCGCCGTCGACTCGATCTCGTCAAAGACGGCCCGGTAGGGCGCCATCTCCTCGGGATAGACGTCGCGAAATCCCTTGAGGCGTTCGTACATGGACCGGGTTTTGTCGAGGTGTGGCTTGAAACTGTCCTTCGCGGCGTTCGTGTCAGGATCCGTCCGGGGTGGCCGACGAGAGCATCCTCGGTCCCGGGCCGGTGGGCCATCCGTATTAAGACGCCGGGGGTCGATGGCTCGGACATGGTCCTCGGGTCGTCTGGGGAGGAGAAACCAGTTCAAGAGGACTGGCTCGCCGGCGTCGGGCAGCGACTCCCTGCGTCGCCATTGTCAGTTCTGGGGGTGATCCTCGTGTTCTTGATTTGCCTGCAGTCGTTCGTCGACGCCCAGCGAGATGGCGAACCGTTCCTGCAAATCGTCGTTACCGCCGCGCTTCCCCTGGCTGTTGCGGTGAGTGTGATCCTCATCGATCGCTATTTGATTCGGGAGGGGGTGTCGATGCGGGATCGAATTACCGTGTTCTCGTTTGCCCTCGGCGGATTCCTGGTTGCCGGCGTCATCACCGCCCTCCAACTCGTGATCACGGTTCTTGATGGGACACCTGTGGCACAACCACTCTTCTTGACGCTGGCGTCCGGCACGGTCGGCGTCGGCGCTGGTGCCGTGGCAGGCACTGCAGAGATTCGCCAGCGAGCGGCCACCCGGCAGGCCCAACGGGAACGGGAACGTCTGGAGGAGTTCGCCAGCATCGTCAGCCACGACCTTCGCAACCCGCTTGAGGTTTCCCAGGGGTATCTCGAGGCAGCCTTCGAAAGTGGCAACGCGGAGCATCTGCTTCGGGTCCAGAATTCCCTCGACAGGATGGAGGAACTCATCGAGCAATCGCTGGCGCTGGCACGCAAAGGCAGAGTCGTCGACGAAACCGAACCCCTCCAGTTCGACGACGTCGCCGAGGAGGCCTGGGTCGCCGTCGAGACCGATACAGCGAGCCTCGACGTCGAGGGAACCGGACGGATCGAGGCGGACGAGTCCCGACTGCGCGAACTGTTCGAGAACCTGTTTCGCAACGCGCTGGAACACGCCGACGCTGACGTCAGGGTTACCGTGGGCCGACTCGGATCAGCGCCATCGATGGCCACCGAGGACGGCCGAACAGTCGCGGGGTTCTACGTCGCGGACGACGGCCCAGGAATCCCCCCCGAAAAACACGCGAAGGTCTTCGAGCGGGGCTACACCACCGAGGAGGAGGGGTCCGGCCTCGGGCTGGCAATCGTTCAGGCCATTGCGGAGGCCCATGGCTGGGCCGTGACGGTTACGGAAAGCGACACTGGTGGCGCACGGTTCGAGTTCAGGCCAGAATAGACCGGTTATCGGCGACTCACAACAGCGGTCTGTTCGTGGTCCGGAAAGATATCGTCGACCGCTTCGGGGCCTTCCCGGTCGGCCAACAGCGCTCGAAGTTCGGCTTCGTAGTCCGACCGTTGGATGTCTTCGCTGGGGCCCACTTCGACTTCGAGGGTGGCGTCGACCAGGCGATCCACGGCACCACGGCCGAATCCGGTGAGTGGGGCCACGTAGTCAACTTCGTGACGGTCCTCGAGGCTCTGGGCGGTCGCCCGGGAAATCGTGGGGACGCGGTCATCGCGGCGGGTGCCGTCGGCTACTGCGTCGAAGCCATCGTTGGCACTCTCCGGATTGTCACCATTCCTGCTGCGGTCCATTGTCGCCACCGTCTCGAGGGCGTGTTCATGGACCTGCTGGATCCCGTTTCGGGGGTAGCCGTCCTCGAGCATTCGATCCACGGCCGCCTCCGCAACCTGGCGCTCCATCTCTACTCGCTGGAACTGGAAGCCGAGGGACTCGGCGGTTTCCCGGGCCCATTCCCAGTCCTCAGTGAGCCCAAAGTGGGCGGTCACCAGGGTAACGTCGTAGAAACCGTCAAGCAGGAACGCCGCCAGGCTGGAGTCCTTTCCACCACTGAAGCAGAGGCCGAGTTGCATCTCAACGGCGGCGGATGTTGAAGTCCTTGTCGTCCGGTTTGAGTTCCTTGAGCAGTTGCTTCATCTTCTCGTCGTCGATTTTGTCCTGGATCCGACCACTCCGGGCCAGAGCGATGATTTGCTGCTCGACTTGCTCGCCGAAGTCCTCGCGTGACATCTTCACCGTATTGAGTCGCTTGCGGGCCTCGTCGGTGAGGTGCTGCCGCAGCAGGGCCTTCTTCTGGGCCTCCGCCTGTTGACGGGCGGCGTCCTGGGTCTCGCCTTGCTTTCCCTGTTCCTGGAGTTCTTCCAGCTTCTCCTTGCGAAGTTCCTCAAGCTCGTCATCGTCGGGGCGTTCGCTCATGACGTGCGTTTCTTGCTGGTCAGTGTTCAAAAAGGTTCTACCTCGCTCCGACCGCCCGGACGGAAGATCAATCGAATGCGTCCAGCGAGGATTGCTCCGCTGCGGCAAGGGCGTCCCTGCTGGTTTCCCATGACCGACGGGCGAACGGCGGTAACGCTCCGTGGTCCTCGACGTACGTCGAGAGAAAATCCCGCGTCGTCGGGTCGCTTGGGTAGCCGGACCCGATGTCGCCATACTCTTCTGCAAGGGTGGCGACGTGGGCTTCGCGCGCCTCCTTGGCGATAATGGAGGCGGCACTCACGATCGGGTATCGTTCGTCGGCGCCATGTTCGGCCCGGACCTCGACTTCGAACGGGACCCCTTCGCCGACGCGCCGAGCGAACCGATCTTCGTCGGTGTCACCTGCGTCGACGATCCCGGCCAGTTTGCCTTCCACACTGCCGGTTTCCGACATAACCTCGTCGACGACGCCGGCAAGGGCCTCGGCCTGGGCGTCGACCGTGACCGTGTTCATGTCGGTCTCCGGGGCGTCGATACGGTCGACCGTAATCTCGGCGACACCGATTGCGACTCGCTCGTCATTGCGCAGGGTTGTGGCCAGGTCTTCGCGACGCTCGGGCGGGAGGGTCTTCGAGTCGGCGACGCCGTCGGGGACCGCCGCCGGGATTGCGACGACGGCGGCCGAGAACATCGAGCCTAACACCGGCCCTTTGCCGGCCTCATCGACGCCGAACGTGGGTGCGGACACGGGCGTAGCTCACGACGTGTCGGACCAAAAAAG
>JBKEGM010000090.1:0-8740 GCA_046710005.1 Natrialbaceae archaeon | reverse complement strand
GACCAACGATCAACGCTGTGAAGACATCGAGTCGACACTCGCCGCCTTCGAGGACCGGGCCGGCGGGGAGTGGAAAACTGTCGACGACGAGGACGTCCTCGGGGACATGAGCGAGGACGCGAAGGATCGGTTGCAGGATCTGGGCTACATCGACTGACGGGATTCGTTCACTCAAGCCGAGAGTTGGCTGGGCGGGAACGAAATTATCGTTTACAAGACAAGCTGTTACGCTCGAAGGTCGAGTCCGGATTCCCACGCCCGAAGGAGGCTCGCCATGGTACGGTTGACGGGTGCAGTGATTTCGTAAGCGTCGGCTGGGGTCGTGGCTCGACCCTCGCGCAGTTCGGCTGCCCGGTCGGCGACGTACCCATTGATGGCGTCGACCTCGGTCCGTTTCCTCTCATTTACGTCCTGATGCATTGAGGAGGTATTGGCGGCCGTAGCCTTGGCGACGCTCTCGACCGCGGTGACTGCTTCACGGTCAGAGAGGTCGACGCCGGCGGCCCTGGCGACCCGGGCCGTCTCCCGGGCCGCGTCACGGGCGAGTTCATGTGCCGGCCCCTCGAGGACCTCCCCGTTCGGAATCCGCGCGAGCGCCGTGACGGCGTTGATTCCGGCGTTGACGGCCAGCTTTTTCCAGAGGCGGCGAGGCATGTCTTCGGCGACCGTCACGTCGACGTCGGCGGTGCTGAACGCCGTGTCCACACGTTCGGCCTCGGGCGATGTGCCACCCTCGTATGGGCCGAGAACGACTTCCCCAAGGCCGGTACACTCGACGCGTCCAGGTTCGTGCTGCAGTGCACCGTACGTGGTGGTCCCTGCCAGGACGTGACTGTCCAGGGCGTCAGCCAGAATGGCTTCGTTTCCCATCCCGTTTTGGAGCGAACAGACGACGTCGTACGATCCCGTTGCCAGTGCGTCGGCTCCCGACTCGGTGTCGAACGCTTTGACCGTGACCACCGCGAGGTCGGCTGAGAGGGTTCGGCCGTCGGTCGTGACTGGAGGGTGGACGATGAAGTCGAAGATCTCCCCAGGGTCGGCCTCGGGTGGCTCCTCGAATCCGGCTGTAACCCGGAGTCCCGACGAGTCGATCGCCTCGACGTGGTCCTCCCGGCCGACGAGGGTCACGTCGTGTTCCCGGGCCAGCAATCCCCCGAACAGGCTACCCAGGCTCCCCGCGCCGAAAACGACGATGTCCATACCCACGCTATTGACGGGGGTCAGGAAAAGCCTCATCCTCCAAGCTCCCCAACCCACGTGGGACGATTGTGACGATGTCCCAATCAATCCGGTGTTACGGCCGGTTTCCCTGGTAAACCGAGGCACACATTTATCTCGCTCCCGGTGCCTATCTGGGGTATGGCTGATACCGGGGCCGAGGACATGCTCGATTTGCTCGAGGAGTCGGACCCGATGTTTTACGAGGTCATGACCTGCGTGTTCGGCGTCCAACCACAGGTAACCCGTACCTACCTGGCGCTCGCGGAACAGCCTGCGAGTACTGTCGAGGAACTGGCGGACGAACTCGACCGAGATCGGAGCAACGTGAATCGGTCGCTAACGACGTTGCTCGATCACGGGTTGGCCGAGCGGAATCGCCGCCTGCTCAATTCGGGCGGGTACATCTACCAGTACGATCCGAAGCCCCTGCCCGAGGCCAAGGAAATGCTTCACACGGCGCTCGACGCGTGGGCCGAACAGGTTCATGCGACGATCGAGGGCTTCGACGAGGATCAGGAATAGGAAGAGACGTCGAACGGAGTCCTCGTAGGGAGACCCACCACGATCCCGGAGAAGCGTGAGGGCATCCCTCGCTCTTTTGCTCCCTGCCAGGTATTTGCTGGACGATGACGGCGCTCAGCTTCGCGGCCGACCCGCCCTCACCGCCGCCCGAAGCGACGGCTGGCGTTTGGCTCGCGTGTATCGATTGTGGAGCAACATATCAGCCATTTTCAGCTGTGCGTTACACTTGCGACGAGTGCGCCGGGTTGCTAGCGGTCCGATACGAGACTCTGCCGACCTGGTCGGACTTCGAGGGGCGAGGCGTCTGGCGCTACGCCGACGCGCTTCCCTTCGAATCGGGCGTTTCCCTCCCCGAAGGTGCTACCCCTCTCCACCGTGTGCCGCGACTCGAAGGCGACCTCGACGTGCGGACGCTCCGGATCAAGCACGAAGGGTTGAATCCGACGGGGAGCTTCAAGGACCGCGGAATGACGGTTGGGGTCCGTGCGGCGGAGGCAGTGGGGGTTGAACGGCTGGCCTGTGCTTCCACGGGCAACACCTCCGCCGCACTCGCGGCCTACGGCGGACGGGCGGACATGGAAACGCTCGTCCTGCTCCCCGAGGGCAAGGTCGCCGCGGGAAAGGTCGCGCAGGCGAGCCTCCACGGGGCCCGCATCCTCGAGGTTGCGGGTAACTTCGACGACTGCCTGGATCTGGTCGGCGCGCTCACCGAACGTGGCGAGGCCTACCTGCTGAACTCGCTGAACCCCTTCCGCCTGGAGGGCCAGAAGACGATCGGGTTCGAGATCCTGGAGGCGTTTCTCGAGGACTACGGTCGGACGCCGGACTGGATCGTCCTCCCGGTCGGCAATGCCGGTAATACGGCCGCGCTGTTCAAGGCGTTCCGCGAACTGGTCTGGGCCGGTGCGCTGGACCGCGAGGACGTCCCTCGCCTGGCCGGCGTCCAGGCCGAAGGCGCGGCCCCGATGGTCGAGGGATTCGAGGCAGGTCGGGACGACGTCACCCGGTGGGAGTCGGTCGAGACCCGAGCGACGGCCATCCGGATCGGCGATCCCGTCAACGCGCCGAAAGCCCTGCCCGGCCTTCGCGAGACCGGCGGGACTGCCGTCGCCGTGTCCGATACCGAGATCACCGCTGCGCAGCGAGACCTCGCGGCCGAAGGTGTGGGCGTTGAACCCGCCTCGGCCGCCAGTGTGGCCGGCCTCCGCCAACTTCGCGAGGAGGGGACGGTGGCGGCCGATGCTGACGTGGCCTGTCTGGCCACAGGCCATCTGCTCAAAGACCCCGATGCGGCCGTCGAGGCGGGCACTGATCCCGAACCCGTTCCGAACGACCTCGACGCGATCCTCGAGCACCTCCGCGAGTGAGAGAAACCCTTGAAACGCCTGCTTTGCTCGACCGACCGAGAGCGCGACGTCGGACGCACGTCGGGCGATTGGCTGACTTACATTTTTCCTATTCCGGACCGTACCATACGTGTCCATGTCCGCCGACCAGCCAGACGATCCGACTGTGATCGATCGCCCACCGAACGCCGCTAAAACGACGACGGACGACTCTAAGATTCCCCCGGTAACCATCGAGGACGCAAAAACGGACGCAGTCTGTTCTTCTCATACGTCGGCCGCCGCGAAGCAGGCGGTGCTCCGGGAGGCTCGAATCGTCGTTCTCCGGTCACGGATCGCGGCCCTGGAAGAAACGCTCGCGGCCGAACGGAATCGCCGACGAGCGATCGTCAACCGGTACGAACGGATACTCACGACACGTGAGCAAACCGAGCAGGATGTCGACGACGATGGATCCGTGATCGATTGGCTTCGACGAGCGGTGTGGCCCTGAGGGCCACCTGGGTGTCCGGAATCCGGTCAGTCACCGCCGAAGGAAAGCGCGAGCAGGATGCTCCCGCTGAGGACCAGGGCGGTAACCAGCCCGAGAAATGCCAGGCGGTAGTTCCCGTACTCGGCGACGACGCCCACGTAGGTCGGGCCGATGCTCCCCAGAGTGATGTAGGTGGTCCGCATCGCGCCGAGGTCGCCGCCCATCGTGCCGTCCGGAAAGACGTTCATCAGGTATGCCTGGAGGACCGGTGGCACGGACATCAAGCCGGCGGCGAAGACCGCCAACGCGAGGCCGATGACGAGGACGCCGTCCAGGGCGATCGTTCCGAACAGGGCCAGCGCACCCAGCCCCATGCTGGCGGCCGCGAGGCGCCGGCTGTCGGTTCGGTCGCCCAGGGTTCCGGCGGTCGGCTTGACGACGGCGCCGACCAGAAAGAGGACGGCGAACGCGGCGCTGGCCTCTCCCTGCGAGAACGCTTTTTCGGCCTGCAGGAACGTCGGGACGAACGCGGTTGCGCCCTGCCAGACGAACGCGTAGAGGGTGTAGGCGACGAGCAGGCGGCGGGTGCGGACGGAACCGAGGAGCCGCCGTGCCGTCCTGCCGATCTCGAGGTCCACGCGTTCGACCCGATATGGTTCCCGGCCCCAGACGTGCAATGCGATCGCAACGGCTGCCAGGCCGACGACGATTGGCGGAAACGCACCCTGCCAGCTGGCCACTGCGAGGGCGACCACCGACAGCCCGGCGGCCGTCGCGCCCCCGAGGTCGCCGGAGGCAGTGTGCAGGCCGTACGCCTGTCCCCGGCGCTCGACGAACAGGTCGGAGACGAGCGCCCTGGCAGCCGTCGGATAGAGGCCTGCTCCAAGCCCGAGGATGACGATCCCGACCATGAAAACCGGGTATGTCTCCGAAACGGTGAACAAACTGAATCCCAGCACAGCGAGTGTCAGTCCGCCGATCAGCAACGTCCGACGCGACAGCCGATCGGAGAGACGGCCACTCGGATATTGCAAAAGCGCATACAAGGCCCATAGGACAGTCAGCGAGAACCCTGCCGTCGCGGAGGTGATATGGAGCTCCTCGATGATCGTTGGGAGCATCGGCGAGAGCACGAGTCGCCCCGTCTGGATCAGCCCCCAGCCGACCGAAATCGCGATCAACAGTCGCCCCGAGTACCCTGTCAGCAATCGCTCGTCGGAATCCGTCACGGTTCAACCGACGCGACCGACTGACTTCTGTACCGCGATTCCGGCAGCAGTGTCCGGGTCGTTGACCCTGAGGAGTTACCGATATTCGGCGCATCGATGCGGTACTCGCTCATCCATGGAAGCGTCCTCGGGGATGGAAGCCGTCTCGGGTTCCCTCTTCAACGTTATCTCTGGCGGTTTGTCGACAGCTCGCGGCCGCAGGTTTCAAAAGGGACGGGGGTGAACAGATCAAAAATGTCAGACATATCGTTCTTCGGGTCGGTACCAGTCGGGTCGGAGGGACTGACCCGTGGCTAGCACGGTCGAGCCGGTCGTCGAAGTCACCGATCTTACTAAGGAGTACGGGTCGCTCACGGCCGTCGACGGCGTGTCCTTCGAAATTCGGCCAGACGAGATTTTCGCTCTGGTCGGTCCCAATGGCGCCGGGAAAACGACGACTGTGGAGATACTGGAGTGCCTGCGAACCCCAACGAGTGGATCGGCGACGGTGGTGGGCCACGATGTCCTGGATGAGGCTCGGACGGTCAAGGAGCAGATCGGTGTCGTCCCGCAGTCATTCGATACGTTCGACCGGCTGACAGTCCAGGAGAACGTCGCGCTGGCGCGCCGGATGTACGACGACGGGCTGGCAGTCGATAAGGTTCTCGACCAACTCGACATCGAAGAATGGGCAGACACGCGGTTCAGCGACCTCTCGGGCGGGCTTCAGCAACGGACCGGGATCGCGATGGCACTGGTCAGCGATCCGGCGGTACTCTTTTTGGACGAACCGACGACCGGACTGGATCCGGCCGCTCGCCGGTCCACCTGGCAGCAGATCGAACGCCTGGCGGACCTCGGCACGGCGGTCGTATTGACAACCCACTACATGGAGGAGGTCGAGGAACTGGCGGACCGCGCGGCGTTGCTCGTCGAGGGCTCGCTGGAAGCCGTGGACTCGGTCGAGGCACTGGTCGATCGGTACGGTGGGGATGTCAAACTCGTGGTGAGCGACGGCGAGGAACGCGAGGGTGACGGCCAGTCCAGGGAGGGTGGGGCCGTCGAATCCACGCTCCGCTCGGCCGCGACGGAGATCTACCGCGACGATACCGGGAACCTGGTAGGCCTGTTCGATGACCGGGAGACCGCCCAGGAGACCTTCGGGCGGATCCACCGGCTCGAAGGGAGCCGGTCGATTCAATTAACCACTGCCGGCATGGAGGACGTTTTCTTGCGACTCGT
Organism: Natrialbaceae archaeon; assembly: GCA_046710005.1. GTDB lineage: Archaea > Halobacteriota > Halobacteria > Halobacteriales > Natrialbaceae > DATFIX01. The sequence continues at coordinate 2,729 of JBKEGM010000090.1, read as the reverse complement.
GGGGACGTCGATGGACAGACAGGGGCAAATACAATGAGACGAATTGCCACCCTCGTCGTCGTGTTATTCAAAAACTGGCTACGCAGCCGGGAGGCAGTGTTCTTCTCACTCGCCTTCCCGATCATCCTGCTTGTCATCTTTAGCCTGGTCTTCGCGGGCGGGTCGGCCCATTTCACACTCTACGTGCAAAACGAGGACGTTGGGCCGGACGGCCAGGCGACGAACCTCTCGGCCACCTTCGTCGAGTCATTGGAGGAAAACGACGTGTTCACGGTTCGGCGAATCGATCCCGAGCAGGACCTCTCCAGGTGGGCGCGAGAGAACCAATCGTCCGGGACCAAACGGGTTGTGGTAATCCCAGACGGGTTCGAGGAGCAGGTCAGAAAGGGCTCGGCGGAAGCCCGCAAGGCCGTGATCATCGACACGATAAACAGGGCCGAGGCGGACGTCAACGACTCGACCAGGGACTCGATCCAACAGGGCTTGGGTGGTCAAGGATCCAATTCCACGAACTCGACCGTGCCCGCAGAGATCATGTTTCTGACCCCGAGTGACGACGAAACCGGGTCGGCCGTTCGGGGCATCATCGAGAGTCACGTTGCCACGTTCAACGAAGAGGCGATCGGGGTCGAGCAGCCGCCGACCACGATCACGACGGGAACGACCAACAGTCGCAACCTGGGCGCCGTTGACTACTACCTGCCGGCCTTCATCGCGACGATCGTCCTGATTAACGGCGTGATCTCGGTGACCTCGGAGGTGGCCGGATTCAAATCCGACGGGACGCTGAAACGACTCGTCGCGACGCCCCTGCGAAAGCGCGACTGGATCCTCGCGAACATGATCCAGCAGTCGGTCCTCGCAGTGGTCCTTGCCGGGGTGATGGTGCTCGTCGCGCACCTGGCCTTCGGGGTTACGGTGATTCCTGGACCGCTGTCCATCGCCCTCATCCTGCTCGGCGCGATCGCTTTCTCAGGGCTCGGGATCACCCTTGGGAGCTTTATCAACGACGCTGACGCCGCGACGAGCCTCGGTAACGCCATCGCCTTCCCGATGATGTTCCTTTCAGGCGTGTTCTGGGAAATCAGTCTGATGCCGGAATACCTCCAGACCGTCGCAAAACTGATGCCGCTGTATCACTTCCACCGGGGGCTGCGCCGCCTGATGATCCTCGATACGACCGAGGGCACGCTGTTACCGTTTGTGATCCTTGGAATCGGATCGGTAGCCTTCCTAGCGGTGGCGATCCGCGTTTCCGAGTGGCGGGATCTGGGCGATTGACCCAACGCGTCCCTGTTTGTCAGGGCGCATCGCCACGTTCGTCTGCCGCCAAACGATCCGACAGCCGCCCCAACAGGCCGTCGGGATGGGTAATGTACTGGCCGTACAGGATCGCACAGAGGGCCGCCACGACCGCCATGATCGTGCCAAGGAAGACGGCGCTGAGGCCCAGGTTCTCGAACCTGAGCGGGAGGTTGGCCGACGACGAGACGAAGGCTGCGACGAGGACGGTCTCGATCACGACGCCCAGAAACGTCCCGACGGCGGCCGCGACGACAGCTTCGGTTCCCTCCTCCCGGGTTCCAGCGTAGAACCCGGCGATAACGGCCACGATTCCGGCTTGAGCCGGGATCGCCGTCAGCAGCGCAGTCGGCGAAAACAGTGACACCTGGAACCGTACCTGGGGCGAGTCGAGTATCACCAGATCGATTCCGGAGAAGAGGAGACCGAGCAACGCCATCGCGCCCCCAAGTATCGTGAAGACGGCCACAATGCTGGCCATGAGGTTTCTCGGGATCGGCGTTTCTACCCCTGCGGCGTGGCCGACCGACCCTGTCCATTCTACGTCTTCGAGTTCGTTGTCGGGGGACTCATCGTGTTCTGCGGTCGAGGATTCCTCGACGGTGGAGGCGTCCGGTCGGGTCCCCTCCAGATCCGCCTCTTCCGGTTCTTCCCCGTCCAATGCTCCCACCTCAACGGCTGGTCGATGAAGGTATTCTCCGTTTTCCCGTTCGCTGCGAGACGACCCCATCCCGTCGGTTTCCCCATCGTCGTCCCCGTCGCCGGGGCGATACTTCGTGTGGTCGTCCTCTGCCATATTGGAAGGAAGGACTACGGGTGTGATATATCTTGGCTACTGCGAACCGAGAGTCGTTCCAAGTGCCGACGGCGATGGGGCGGTATTTACTAACCGCTCGCGTTCACACGTTCTGGCGATGAGCGAGTCCCGTGAGCCACGTCCGAGCGAGAACCCCTACGTCAAGGACCCGCCCACTGACTTCGAGCCAGTGGCGGAATTGAGCGAGACCGCGGCAGCGGAACAGACGGAATTACTCCGGGAAGCCATCCGGTATCACGACTACCGCTACTACGTCGAGGCCGCCCCGATCATAGCCGACAGGACCTATGACGCGCTGTTCGGTCGGTTACAGGATCTGGAGGCGGCCTTCGAGGTGGAGACCCAGCATTCGCCCACCCAGCGCGTGGGCGGCGAACCGGTCGACGCCTTCGACACCGTCGAACACGTCGCGCCGATGCTTTCGATCGACATGGGCGGCGACCCGGAAGACGTCCGGGACTTCGACGAGCGCGTTCGATCGGAACTGGGAGACGGTGGCTTCGATCCAGACGACGTTCAGTACGTTTGCGAACCGAAATTCGATGGCGTTTCGATCGAGGTGATTTACGAGGACGGCGTGCTCGAACGAGCCGTAACGCGGGGGGACGGC
>JBKEGM010000089.1:0-8747 GCA_046710005.1 Natrialbaceae archaeon | reverse complement strand
GTTTCGCGATCGCGCCGTTCGGGCTGGTCTGTAGCGGTAATGTCATGTTCTGTCTTACCATATCGAAGCCTAACATTTAATTCCTTACGTAAGATTGCTATCAAGCAAAACTACGCAGACCACCCCAACAGTTATAATAGCGGTGTTCCGTTTGAACAAAGATAAGTTTCTGCTGAATACAATTTTGAATATATCAACCCGATTCTGATGGAACGCTATAGTAGGCGTTAGAAATAATTACCTAGCTTGCTCTCGTACTGGAAGATTGTGAGAGCGAACATCTCGATACGGCGGCAGAGGCCCTCACTAGGATGGAAACCCTCATCGATGACGTCCTCACACTCGCCCGGGCCGGGGAAACCGTCGGCGAACTCGAAGTCGTTGACCTCGTCGGAATGATTAGTGGCTGCTGGCAGAACGTCGACACGAAATCGGCGGAGGTGCTCGCAGAAACGGACACCGTCATTCGAGCGGATACAAGCCGACTCTCGGAACTGTTCGAGAACCTGTTCAGAAACGCGGTGGAGCAGGGCGGCGATGATGTAACGGTAACAATCGGTGAACTTGACCACGGATTCTATATCGAGGATGACGGGCCAGGGATACCGGAAGCAGACCGCGAAAAGGTGTTTGAGGCAGGGTATTCTTCAAGAGAAGAGGGGACCGGGTTCGGCCTGAGCATCGTCAAAGAGATCGTCGAAGCCCACGATTGGGAAATTCAGTTGATCGAGGGCACTGAAGGAGGCGCCCGATTCGAGATTAATGGCATTGATGTTGTCAATAACTAAAAGCGAGTTTCATGCAGAACACCGTCTACATTCAGCCAACGATTCCCCGAACTTCTTGAAGATGCCATCAAAATATCCGGGACAAGATCCGACGGTGAAGACGCTCACGCAAGCCAGTCCTCGGGCTTAGTATCATAGTCCACGTCGTCAGCGGCGAGTTGTTCCACTTTCTCCCAGGGTAGCTCCGCCGCTTCGAAGGACTCGCCATCGTACCGGATGAGCCGCCCATTTTCCTCCGGTTCCGGTTCGCGGTTCCGACGACTGGCGACCTCGACCTCGTGATCGTCCAGTTCCTTGACGATCGTCATGAGGTTGACCGGGCGGCCCCAAAGCTCGAACACTCGTTCGAGTACGCGTTTCGCCTGTGACACGTCCAGCGCAACGCCGTTGTATTCGTGGCCGAGCAACAACTCGTTGCGGTTCTCGTAGTTCCCGTCGTAAACCGCGATCGTGGGTTTCCCGAAGTTGGTGAATTGTAACAGGAGCTTCTTTTTCACGTCCTCGTAATCGGTGCTTGCCACGCGGTTCTGTCCGGTCGCCTGGGAGAACTCGTAGGTGAAGTAGTCATTCTCATCGACGAATTCCTGGGTGAGGAACTCGTCGAGGAACGTAACGTCGTTGTGGCTCTCTCGAATCTCACGCATCCGGTCCCACCCGGCGGTGAATTCGACCTCGTCGAGGGCATCTTCGATCGTCGAATACCGATCGGTATCGAACACGTACCGACCGATCCGTTCGAGTTCCGCCCGACCGATGCTGGCCAGGAACCCCCGATTCTGTCGCTTGACGAGCGAATATTGGCGGCGAGCCATGCCCTCGTAAGTGAGTAGCTTCCAGGGATATCGCCCCACGTCGATCTCTCCTTCGCGGGCCCGGCCGAGCGCATCGTAATCGACGTACTGATCGTCGACCTCCTCCAGGGCGTCGAGTCCGTCCGGGTGTATTTCGTCGATTTCGTCCGGTGGTTCGAGGCGTTCGAGGACGACGTCGAAGTCGATTGCGTCGGACAGGTTCCGCCAGCTACTCCCCTCGACGCGCAGCAATCGCTCGATCACCTCTCGACGGTTCGTCGTGTTCTGGACATAGGTCCAGAGTTCGTTGCCCAGTTTGTAGGGGTTCAATCCGGGGGACCCGAGCACCCGCGCCTGGTGATCCGCGTAGTCGATGAACTCGTCCGCGTCGGCGAAGGCCTCGTCAGCCATCATCTTCGATTCCCAAAAGCTGGCCCACCCCTCGTTCATCACCTTCGTCATCTTCTGGGGCGCGAAGTAGTAGGCCTCCTCCCGCAGCATCTCAAGGACGTCGCGTTGCCAGTCATCCATTTCCGCGGCCTTACCGACATCCTCGTCGTATTGCTTGCCATGGGCGAGCAGGAACGCCAGCAGGTCAGGTTCGGGTTCCGGCGGGAACGAGACGACACCGTCCTCGTCGGTCTGGCCTTCCAGCCACTCCCGGTCGAACACCTGTGCCCGCACCTCTTCGGAGAGGCCGAGTTCCTCGAGTTTCGCGTCCAGGTCGTCGGGGACCTCCCGGTCCGCTTCCTCCAGGCTGGCCTTCGAGAACGGGCGGTGCTGGTCGATGTTGTCCTCGAGGACCAGCGCGTTGTCGATCCATTTTTCCACCTCGGCCCGGTCGATGTCTGGGTCCTGCATATACGACTGGATCTTGTCCGCGTGCCGTTCGAGCATCGCCGCGGCATCGGGCGTCTCCTCGGCGAACAGGCCGAACCACTCGTTGTTCGCGAAAAAGTCGGCGTGGGCCTCGACGTGCGTGATGACGGCCTTCTGGTCCGCCAGGTCGTTCGATTCTTGCAGGAACGCGTGGGAGGGCCGGTCGTTGTTGACGATCTCGAACGCCTTGCCGCCGCCATACCGGCCCTGCTTTCGCTGGCGGTCGTATTGCATCCCCCAGCGCCAATGTGGGTACCGGTGCTGGAACCCGCCGTACGCGATCAACTCGTTCATCTCGTCGTAGTCGACGATCCAGTAGTTGACCGGGTAGGGTTCCAGCCCGAGTTGTTCTGCGAGGGCATTGGCTTCCTTGACCGGGACCTCGAGGTCGCCAGCGATCCGACGTTTCCTGAAGCGATCCCCGTTCATGATTCCTCCTCTTCCGTACTCAGAATCTCGTAAATTGCGTCCGTCACGTCACCCTGGCCCGAGACGTAGGCTACGGCGACGTTCTCGTTCTCGCCAAGTGTGCGTTCGACCTCCTCTGCATGGGTGGCGTTGATCGCGTTTCCGCTGGGCTGGGTCTCCACGTAGGCATGGAGGTTCGCGTCGATCTCCTCCATGAGCGGGAGCACGTTGCGTTCGGTGTCATTTGAGGAGTTCTCGCTATCCCCGGCCGCAAACACGTACCGGTTCCACTCGCTCCAGGGGTATTCCTCGAGGATTTCCTTGGCGAGTTCGTACGCCGTGGAAATCTTCGTTCCGCCACCGGACCGGATGCCGAAGAACTCCTGTCGGTTGACCTCCCAGGCTTCGGCGTCGTGAGCGACGTACCGGAACTCGGCATTGTCGTACTTGCCTTGAAGGTACCAGTCCAGGGGCGTGAACACGCGTTCGACGAGTTCCCGTTTCTGTTTGCGCATCGATCCCGACACGTCGCGGATATTGACGACCACGACGTTCTTCTCGCGCTCCTGAACGATTTCGGGGTGCCGATAGCGCTTGTCCTCGCGTCGAAAGGGCACGTGGTCGATCCCCTCGCGCCGTATGCGCTCCTGGACCGAGGTGCGCTCGACACTGTCCTCGACCTTGTCGATAGCCCCCCAGCGCGAGCGCTCGTCCTCGGGAACGTCCGCATACTCTTCGGAGAGCCAGGCTCGGGAGATTGGGATGTTCTCTCCCCTCGCCCACCGGAAGGCCTCGTCGGGACCCCAGCCGTCCACCTTTAACACCTCGAGCATGAACTCCTCGTCGAATTCCATCGCGAGCTTCCGCTTGAGGCCCCGCTTGAACATCCGCTCGAAGGCAAGGGTGGAGTCCGGACCCATGCGGGTGACGTCCGTGAAGGGCCCCTCGTGTTCTTCGACCACCTTCTTCCCCTTCGGTTCGAGGTCGAGGCCGAGTTCTTCATCGAGTTCCTGGGCGAACTCCTCCGGATCCATCTCGTAGTACTCGTGCTCACCGCCCTCCTCACCCGGTTTGCCCTCCTCGTCGCCGTCGCCGGGCTGTGGTTGGGGCTGACCGACCGGATCGCCTGGCTGGGCGTCCTCGCCCCGGCCGACACCGCCCTGGTCGAGTTGGTCGTACTCGAACTCCGGGAGGTCGACGATTTTGACCGGAATCCGAATCTCGTCCGACCGGCCCCGGCCGAGATCGCCGTACTCGATGAATTCGGCGAGATCCTCCCGGCGTTGTTCGCCCACCTGCCGGAACCGTTCGAGATCGTCTTTCAGTCCCATTTGTAGGCCACCTGTCCCATGACGTGTCTGGTGGTGAGTTCGGCCGACGACGGGGAGTACTCGCGTTCCTCGACCAGATACTCGATCGTTTTCGTCTTGATCGCCTCCGTCTCCGTCCCCTCCGGGGGATCGTCCCACTGTCGCGGATCGAGGTCGGGGTGGATCCGGTGGACGTCCTCCCATTCGTAGGTCTCAAGAACGTTCTCCATAAGGGGGATCGCCGCCAATTCAACGTCCTCGACGGCGAAGTCCTCTCCCCGGTGCTCCCAGGCATGGCGGTTCAACGCCGTGATTACGTTTTCCTGTCGAAACGCTTCGACGGGATCGGTCGGGGCAGTTCCCTCGTAGTCGTCATCGTCGAACCGACCCAGGTGCTCGGTCTCGAACACCTTCATCTTCAGTGGATCCGGTTCTACGCGTTCCCCGCGCTCATTTTCGATTTTCTCGTCAGTCCGCTGGGCATAGACTTGTTCGACGTATTCGGCGACGGTTTCCTCCTCGACGTGACGGTCATGGAGGACTGCTTCAATAACGTCCGTTTCCTGGCGGTCGAAAACGTGTGACTTCACCGGGGCGAGTCGGTTCTCGAACGCGTTTCGTTCCCCAGGCGAGAATACCGGGGCGTCGGTCAACCCCTCGATCATTGCGTGGAGGACGTCGCGGGGCATGATCACGTGCTCGACGTCCAGTTCCGGGTGATGCCGGTCGCTGGTTCCCTGGAGCAACTCGGCGACGGCGTCACGGGTATAGGTCACCGGAATGCCGTGCTCTCCGTCCGTCGAATCGTCGTCGAACACGAAGTCATCCTTCTCGAGACGGTCGTCGCCGTCCTGGATATAGCCACGGTCGAACAGGAGCGCCTTCTCGACGATGTCCAGCGGTGCCGGCACGTCCTCGTCGTCGAGGCGGGTCGCGACGCTGTAGACAGCCGCCGCCTCGATTGCGTGCGGAGCCAGTTCCCGATGGACGATCGCCCCATCGGTCTCCTTGACCCGGATCGTGATCGGTTCGCGGATCTTTTCGCCGAGTTCGTCGCACTCGCCCGCCGTCCACACGCTCCGTTCGTTCGTGAGTTCGCGACGAATCAATTCGGTCTCGAGGCTGACGTTCGTGAGGTAGCCGAACTCGTGTTTGTTGAGTCGCCGCTTCAGCGCTTTGAGCGGATCCATGCCGTTCCGGTCAGCGTGCTGGTTGAGCTGGGCTTCCAGATCCGGGTTCGAGATGATGACGAGTTGGGTGTCGACGTCCATCCCGATGCCTTTATCCAGCTTGACCGACCCCTCGTCGGGCACGTTCAGCAGCTTCTGGAGCAGGTCCGAGTGTTGGGCGGCGTCCTCGACGACCGTCAGACAACTGTTGCCCTGCGATAATACGCCGTCATAACTGAACGCCTGCGGGTTCTTCCGGCCCCGAGAGTCGAGTTCCTGAAGCATTCCGCGCATCCATGATCCAACAAGCCGCTGTTTTGGCTGACCTTCGTCCTCCGAATGGAGGACCCCGATGCCCTGCCCCACGTCCACGACGTAGTTCTTCACCCGCAAGTGCCCCGGATCGGTGGCCGCCGAGAACAAATCGTCACGGCCCTGCCGGCGATACTGTTCCGTCAGGTACTCGTAGGCCTCACGCGAGAACGGATCCAATTGCTCGTCGATTTCGATGGGAATGTGGTCGCCGGTCGCGTCATTCAGGTCGGCAACGATCGTCTCGCGCACTTCCTCCGGGAACATCGTCAGTGGATGCGTCTGGACCGGACTCTCGTACCAATCGTCCTCGTCGGTCGGCGTCTCCTCGGCGTAGGAGAGCCCTCTCGATTCGCTGGTTCCGGCGACGTTCCACTCCACGGTATATCGCCGGCCCTCCGGTGTTTTGGAGTATTCCCGGAGGCCGTTGATCAGACACCGCTTGAGTTCGGACTTGCCGGTTGCTGTCGGCCCGTCGAACCAGATGATTTTCTCTTCTTTCCCCCGGCGAGCAGCGATCGATCGCAGGTCGTCGACGAAGGCATTGAGCACCTCGGTGTTGCCCAGGACGGCATGTTCGCCGTCGTTGTGCGGGTCGTCGAAGAATCTGTAGCGTTCCGTCTCCTCGCCTTCCTCGACGACCGTCCGGGTGCCGGCGGCCTCGATGGCGTCCAGCAGGTACTTCGGAGCGTGGGCGGCGATGCTCGGCTGCTCGAACACCGCATCCACGTATTCCGAGAGGCTCATCGGAGCCTGGTACGTCTCTTCGAGGGTTCGGTCCGCATCGCCGACGTAGTCGGTGCCCCGGCTCATCACTCCTCCATTTCGGACTTGGCGACCTCGGCCCCGGCGAACTCCAGGACCTCCTTGGCACCGGCCTCTGAGTAGCCCTGATCGATCAGGGCGTCGATCCACTCGTTGCGCTCCTCGTCGTCGGTCTCGCCGGCTGAAACCAGTGCCGAGAAGTTGATGTTGTGCTTTTTGTCCTCCCAGAGTTTGCGCTCGAGGGCGCGACGCAACCGTTCATTGTCCTGGGGGTCGAACGCCTCACCCTCGCGGGCCCGACGGGACACCCAGTTGCTGACCTCCTGGCGGAAGTCGTCCTTGCGATCCTCGGGAATCTCGAGTTTCTCCTCGACCGAGCGCAAGAACGTCTCGTCCGGTTCCTGTTCGCGACCGGTCAACTCGTCCTCGACCGTGTCGTCGTCGATGTAGGCCATGACGTGGTCCATGTACTTCTCTCCCTGGCGCTGGATCTCCTCGACGTCGTAGGCCAGCGCGTGGCGGACGTCATCGATGGCCCGCTCCTTGTACTCCTCACGGACCAATTCGAGATACCGGTAGTAGGTCTCGAAGTGTTCCGCGTCGATCGAACCATGATGTTCGAGATTCTCCTCGAAAAACGTGAATATGGTCAGGGGTGAGAGGAATCCGCGGCTCCGGTGTTTGGAGTCCATAATCGCTTCCGCAATCTCGTCCCCGATAAACCTGGGCGAGATTCCTGACATACCCTCGCCGATCTCGGCCTTCTCGTTGCCTTCTTCCTGGAGTTTTTTGAGATCGACGTCCTCTCCTTCGTCCACTTCACCGTTGTAGGCCTTGGCTTTCTGGAGGAGGTCGATTGTCCCCGCGTCGGGTTCCTCGACCCTGGTCAAGACGCCGAAAAGACCGGCCATCTCCATCGCGTGGGGTTCGATGTGGATGTCCGGAACGTCCGCGTTGGAGAGCAATTTCCGGTAAATCGCGGCCTCTTGCTCGTACGCGAGGACGTACGGGAAGTCGATCCGCTTGGTGCGGTCGTTGAACGCCTCCATCTTCTTGTCGCCCTTCTTGTCCTTGTACTCTGGCATGTTCGTCCGGCCGACGATCACCTGGTCGATGTCGATCCGCGGGTTGTTCTTCGGCTTGATCGTCTGCTCCTGGGTCGCGTGCAGAAAGTCGTACAGGAACTCCCGCTGGAGCTTAAGCAACTCTTCGCCGCTGAAGATCCCGCGATTGGCGTTACAGAACGCGCCCGAGTAGTCGAATGCCCGTGGATCGGACTCGCCGTAGACGGCGATTTTCGAGTAGTTAACGTCGCCGGTGAGTTCCGTCTCGTCCTGGTTTTTCTTGTCCTTTGGCTCGAAGGTTTCGAGACACTGTCGCTTGTTTTCGTTTGCCACGAGACGAGTAATCTCGACGTGGTTTTCGAGAACGGCCTGGAGGTCGTCGTCATAATGGGCCAGGAGTCGGTCCATGTAGAACTCGGACTCCGGATCCAGCGACTGTTCGTTGCGGATGGTGTAGGGAGCCTCCAGGATCTCGTTGAGTTCGCCGATGACCGCCTGTCGTTGTTCCAGGGGCAAAAGGACGATCGGGTCCTGGTTCATCGGTGATCGAACCACGTCGTCGGCCGGATCCTGGTCAAGGAGGACGTCGGTCAGGTTCGTCCATCGGAACGTATACATCCGGCCCTCCTCACGGAGGGTGTAGTCCTCGAAGTACCGGCGAATCTGCTGGTCAAACGCTGACTTGCCGGAGCCAACCGGCCCGAGGAGCAGTTTGATACGCCGCTCCGGGCCCAAACTCCGGGCACCGCTTTTCACTTTGTTGACGAACTCGTGTATCGACCGGTGGACGACACGGCCGTAGAACGTGTTCTCGCCATCGTTAAGTGGATCCTCCGAAGCGAGGTGGTACTCCACGACGCCCTCCGTTTCGTCGTAACTTGTGCCGTAGTAGTCGAACATGTCGGCCACACGCTGGTGGGCGTTGCGGGCGACCTGTGGATGGTCGTACACCTCGTCCAGGTACCAGTCGAAAGACCTGGTATCACGGAGGTCTTCTGGCATCGATTCCTGGTACCGCCTGCTGAGATCCTCGAGTGATTTCTCGCTGTTCATTGTATCACGAACGGTTGCGCACACCCCCGACAGCGATCGGCGCCGGGATCCCCGATAAATGGAGGGAGTCTCTATCGGCCGACGCCGGGGCGGAGACGATCGAGGGTTGCCGTCCCGCCACGACGGTCGGAGCCCGTAATCGGCCGACACTCTCGTCTCCTCGAACCTGGCTCCAATCGCGTTGTGCTGAGGGGTCGATCAGTAGCAT
>JBKEGM010000088.1:0-8846 GCA_046710005.1 Natrialbaceae archaeon | reverse complement strand
CTCGGCCGAACGGCCTGAGGAACGATTCGTGGCGGTCGGGACAATCTGGCAACAAAAAACCGACGCAGGTTTTCGATCAGGCGCCTTCCTCGCGTCCGCTGCGGTACCGCCGTCGACCGCGTTTCACCCACTTCAGGAGGAACAACGTGCCCTCGAAGAGGCCAATGGCGGTTCCAGCGACGAGGAACGGGGCCATCCCGGTCGGGTCGGGGGCGATGAGGAAGGAACCTCCAGCGAAGGCCGCCCAGAAGTAAATCCGCTTGTTGGCGAGCCATTGCCGGCTGGTCACGCCCATCATAATCGCGAGCATGATGAACAGTGGGATCTGGAAGACGACGGCGAGGACGCCGGTCAGTGTCACGATCAGGTTGAAGGTCTTTGCCAGGCCGAATGCAACGAGGTCCACACTCCCCTCCGTATAGTACATGAAATAGACGAACAAGGTCGGGAGAACGAGGAAATACGAGAAGGCCATCCCCGCCGCGGCGAGCACGAGGCTGGTCGGCACGGCCGCGAGGTAATACCGACGTTCGTGGGGATATAATCCGGGGCGCATGAACCGATAGGTTTGGTAGACGATCAAGGGAAGCGCAATGAGGATCCCAGCGAGTCCGGCGACCTTGATTTGGGTGAGGACCTTTTCGAGGGGCCCGTAGAGATGGGGATCGGGGGCGTCGGCGGTCGGGAGCACTGCGGTCCAGATGTGAAGCGTTGCCCCCTGGCTGAAGGGCCAGGCCAGAATGGTCATCACGGCTGCCGCAATGACGACGATTCCCAGGCGGCGAACCATTTCCTCCACGTGTTCGGTGAGCGGCATCTCCTGGTCGTCCGGCGGGCCCTCCCCATCCCGATCCAAAATGCCGCCCGTTTCGGATTCATCGACTGCAGCCTCGGTTTCGGGTTCCAGGAGTTCCTGGCCAGTGTTCTCTTCGATGAGTTCCCCCTGTCTCTCGTATTGTTCCATGGGGTCCGCATCGGGGCCGAGTTCTTCCAAATCCGCTTCGGGTTCTTGGAGGGGTTGTGGTCCGTATTCGGCCGCTTTGCGATTTCGGCGTTTTGCCTCCTCCGGTGGTAAGGGGCCGACGATATTTTCGGGACCGTCGATCGCGCCCGGGGACTCATCGGGAATCGGTTCGTGTTCGGCCGGTGGTGGATTAGTGTCCGGCTGACCACTCCGTGTCCGGTTCGATGGGGGGTCTTCCGGTCGTTGACCGTCAGGGTCTCGACTCGGCCCGAATTCGTCGTCAACCCGTGTCAACCCACCCGATGGTTCCTGATCCTGGGGGTTGGTTTCGGGTGCCTCTTCCTGAGAATTGGGGTCCGTGGACTCGTCTGTGCCACCTTCCTCTTCGAGCCACTCGTGCGGCCTCGGTGCAGACTCACCCAGTGGATCGACGATCGGGTCCGGAGTATCCTCGTTGCGTTCGCCGGTCCCGTCTGGCCCCCTTCCGGTATCGTCATCAACGGCTTCGGGGCCATCATCCGAACTGTCGGGGTCGTCACCGTCCATTGTGTTCTCCGCACCGGACAACTCCTCGGGCGTCGACGGATCGTCCGATAAGCCGGGATCGCTGCCAGTCGGCTGGTCGGGCCCCTCTTCGTCGTGGCCCGTCGACGAGTCGTCCGGCTCCGAGTCGTCCGGCTCCGAGTCGTCCGCCATTCGTAGGGGACTACTGCGGCGGGCTATTATAGGCCTTTTTCCTTGTCGCCGAGCGCGTGCCGATTGAAGCACTCCTGAAGTGAAAAATTGATAACGACGACCGCCCAATTCGATTCCAGTCAATGAGTTCTGTCGTCGGCGACGATACGATGCGCTCCCTCGAGAGCGGCCGCCAGTCGCTCATGTCGACGCTTCGAGTGATTCAAAAGCACCTCCAGAAGGCATTTATCGTCTTCATCGTCGGGATGTTAGGCAGCGTCTACGCGATGCGGATCTATGTCTGGGAGTTCCTCACGAAAAACGCCAAATCGAGGATTTCCGTCGCTGATCCTGCCTTCGGCCAGATCAAGATCATCGCGCAGACGCCTTTCGACGTCATCCTCTTGCAGGTCAAGATCGGTATCGTCGTGGGAATTTTTCTGGCAGTCCCGACCATCCTGTACTTAGCCCGGGATTCTCTCAAGGAGCGGTATTCGCCGTCAGTCCCAGTGTCTAAATCGCAAGTTGCTGGATTGACCGTGCTTGGGATATTGCTGTTCGGTGGCGGGATGGTCTACGCCTATACGGTGTTTTTCCCGTTCATGTTCGAGTTCCTGGCGAACAATGCCGCGCGGGCTGGTATCCAGCCGAAGTGGGGCATCGTCGAGTTCACGGAATTCGTGGCCTTTCTCACGCTCTCCTTTGGCCTGGCTGCCGAACTCCCGCTCCTGATGGGGGCGTTCTCCTATTCCGAGATCATTCCGTACGAGTTCTGGCGGGACAAGTGGCGGTACGCGGTTCTTGGCATCTTCGTGTTCGGGGGCCTGTTCTCTCCACCGGACCCGTTTACCCAGATTATGTGGGCCGTTCCGTTGATCGCCCTTTATGGGTTCAGTCTCGGCCTGGCGAAGGTCCTGACGAACGTCCGTCGCTCCGCCGCAGCTGACGCCAGCGAAACAGGCGCCTTCGGTGAGAAGCTCAAACAATTGGGCGCAGTGACTGCTATCGCGACGGTTGTGGCGTACTTCCTGATCTCGCTGGGGCTTTTCGAGGCGTTCAATGGGTCGATCCGGCCGGCACTCCCGCCCGCAATCAGGCCATCGCCGCTCTCGGTCGAGTCGTTGGCACCGATTGCCGGGATCGCCGGGCAGGCGTTCGTGAGTCTGGTTCTCGCCCTCGTGATCGCGCTCGTCATGGTCGCGGGGTTCGTCGTCCAGGTGCTTCGGGAGCCGGTCGTTCCCCGCGAATCGGTCCAGGGGCAGGATCCGGCGGAGATCGACGTCGACCAGCTTGATACCGAGGGGGTTCGTGCCGCCCCCGTCGAGGCGTTTATCGAAATGTCCGAGGAGGAGGCCGTGTCGGCCGCGAAAACGGCAATGGACGAGGACGATCCGGACCGGGCCCAACTCATCCTCGACCGGTTCGACGAAGCGCAAGCAGTGGACGAACAGGGGGAGGGGGCCGACGCCGCGCCGGCCGCAGCATCGGAATCGGCTGTCGCCGGGGATGCGGTGGCCGAGGAAGCGGCGGTGGAATCCACCGAGGAGGGCGACCCGGTCACGGGGACTGCTGCCGGGATGATGGACGCGTTCACCGAAGAGGAGACCACAGAAGACGACATCGGCGGGTACTACTATGACCTGCGGTTCATTTTCGAGAGCCTCACATCGAAGCTGTTCCGCATCGTCGTGGCCTTTATGATCATCCTGTTTTCCACGTTCTTCGGGCTCTATCGGGGCGGCATCGGGCTGCTGATGTCGCAGTTCCTTAGCCGGATCTCCCCGAACGTCCTCCAACGAATTCTGGCCGGGAGTGACGCGTTCACCATTGCCGAGGTCGAAGCGATGCCGCAGCCGGAACTGGTGGGGACGCTCACCGAGCGCCAGTCGTTCGTCATCACGCTCCATCCGGTCGAAGCGCTGATCTTTGCGGTGAAACTCAGCGCCATCATCGCGATCATCGCCATCGTTCCCATGATCCTCTATTACGCCTGGCCGGCGCTGGAGGAGCGTGGACTGGTCTCGGGTGACCGCCGGATCTTCGGCGTCTGGGGCATGAGTCTGGTCGCCGGGTTCCTCGTAGGGAGCGTTCTGGGCTTTTTCGTCATCGCACCGGCCACCATCTCGTTTTTGGTCTCGGATGCGCTGCTCGCCGACATGGTGATCGCCTACCGACTGAACAAGTTCTTCTGGATGGTGTTCATGCTCACCGGCGGGGTGGGCCTGTTCGTCGACGTGGTCATCACGGTAGTGCTCTTCCACATCGGTGGCATCGTGTCCTTCGAGACGATGGCCGGCCGCTGGCGCGAGACCATTTTCGGTGTGTTCGTATTCGCGCTGTTGGCGACGAACGCGAGCGTGCTCACCATGCTGCTGCTCGGGATTCCGTTCGCGGGCGCCATCCTGCTGGGGCTGGGGATCCTCTGGGTTATCAAGCAGTCGGGCCGGACGGGCCGTGGCGGGGCGCAGCCGTCCTGACCCCGCGAGTAGCTTCCTGGACTGGCCTCAAAGCGACCAGTCGGCATTTGCTCGGTGTTCGTTCGCAATGGAGCTGACAGCCGCTGGGTCGAGAACGCCGCGGTCAGTCACGACGTAATCGATCAATTTCGAAGGCGTGACATCGAAGGTCGGGTTCAGGACGTCGATGGGAACGTCGCCGTCGTAGAGGTCACCTCCGGGACCGTACTCACGATTGACCTCGGTTTCGAACGAGACCTTGTCGGCTGCGGTGATGACGAGCACGGGCACGTCCTCGCGGGCTGCAACGGCGGCGAGGGTTCGCGTCCCGGTCTTGTTGATCACCCGGCCGTCGGGGAGGACGGTGTCGGCGCCGACCACCACCGCGTCGACGGATTTCTCGGCGAGGACGTGGCCGACCGCGGCGTCGGTGTGAACCGTCACCGCCAGTCTGTCGCCAATCGTTTCTGCGATGTCGATCCCTTCTCTCGTGGGTTGGGATTCGGCCACGAACACCTGATTGGGGCTGGCAGGCCAAACCCCCTCCTTGGCGTTTTGGGGCCCAGTTGCCCCAGATCGCCGATCTCCACCTTGCAGCGCTGTCAGTACCGTCCCGGAACGCGACAGCGTCAGGACCCGATCGCCGGCGATGCGCTCGGCAGCGAGCCGAGCCGCCTGTTCGTCGGCCGCCACCGCCCGGTCGATAGCGTCGGCCGCGACGGATTCGACGGCATTGGGGCCATCGGCGGTGGCCATGACCCGGGCGATCCGATTGCGGAGGGCCGCCATACTGGGCCTGGCTTCGATGAGCCGTTCGGCGAGTCGCGACAGCTCTTCGGTTGCGTCGGCAGTCGTCCCCTCGCTGTCCGTCACGACGGCGGCCTGGTCCCTGAGGATTTCGAGGGCACGGATCGAGAGGGCGGCCGAGCCACGTTCGTCGTCGGCCGCGATCGTTCGAACGGCCGGCGTGACGCGCTCGTAGGCAGTCCACAGTTCCGGAACAGTCTCCCGACGGCGGATCTCTGGGGCGTGTACCCACTCGTACTCCCCGTGCTCGTCGCTCAATGAGATGGTCCGTTTGTCGCAATCAAAGCAGTACGGGTGAATGACCCATTCCCGGTCGATATCGTCGTCGTGGAACTCCACCGGACGCCCGCGGCGGACGAGATCCACGGTATCGGACAGTCCAGTCTCCTCTTCGATCTCGATCCACACCTGTTCGTCGGGGTTGCCTTCGGCATAGCCGGAGACGCCGCCCCACTGGCCACGGTACGTGCCTACATCGTCGCTCCGACGAAGCAAGAGGATACGTCCGCCGTGCCGGAGGAAGGCCGTAACGACGTGCGTCGGATCCGTCATAGGCGAATCAAGGCGGTCCGTGCGTGAGAGTGTTATCGTTCGCTGGCGATTCGTTTGACCCCGTGGGCTTTCTCGCAACTTGGTAGTAGGTAACTTTCGACCTCGCCTCAGCAGCCTAAATGTGACGCTGATTCTCAATGGTTAGTAATATGGTACCAAGCCTCCCGGATGGAAACCCATTCCAACGGTCTCGACCGCCCCGGACCGAACGACTTACTGCCTGCCGTTCTAATTTTTGCCCATGACGCGGGTTGCTATCGTCAGCGACACGCATGTCCCGTCCAGGGCTGCTGAGATTCCGGACTGGGTTCGCGAACGGATCGCGTCTGCGGACCACGTGATTCACGCCGGCGATTTCGACTCGGAACCCGCCTTCAAGTCCGTGGCTGATCTCTCGGCAGACCTCACTGCAGTGAGTGGGAACATGGACCCGGCGTCGCTCGGCTTGCCGAACGTTGCCACGCTCTCCGTCGATGGGGTCGAGTTCGTGATCACGCACGGCTCCGGTCCGATTCACGGCTACGAAGAACGGGTCGCGTCCATCGTCGCCGACGAAAACCCCGAGGCGATCGGCATTGCGGGCCATACGCACCAGGTCATGGACGAGCAGATTGACGGGGTTCGCCTGCTCAACCCGGGCAGTGCGACGGGGGCGAGCCCGGCGAAAATCGTGTCGATACTGACCGCGGACGTCGAGAACGGCTCCGTCGACGTGACCGTGAAGGAGGGCTGATGGCCCGCATGTCAGTCTCCCAGTGGTACTCGGGGCCGCCCACACGGCGTTTCATGCTGGGGGAATCATTAGTGTCAGCACTGCGAGTACGCCGGATCGCTGAGGCAGAGGGTATATGATACGGACGTTTCTCCGGAACCTCCATCGCGGTCCCATCGCCCGCCAAGTCCGGCGATACGTCGTCGTCGGGACGATTGCGGCCATGCTCCAACTGGCGTTACTATGGTTTTTCGTCGAGCTGGGCCGGTTGCACTATCTCCTGGCTGCCACCCTGGCAATCGAGTGTACCATTGTCTTCCAGTACATCCTCAACAACGCCTGGACCTTCCGGCCAAGTCGGAACGTGGGCCCGAGGAAGTTCGCCATTGGTCTACTGAAGACGAACATCGTCCGCGGCAGCGCCATCCCGATTCAACTCGGAATCCTTTACCTGCTCGTGGATTGGTATGGCTTGCTCTACCTCCTCGCGAACGTCGTGGCGATAGGAATTAGCGGCGTGTATCGGTACGGTTTCGACGCTTGGTGGACGTGGGCGTCTTGGGACGTCTGAGCGTTTCTCAGTGGGCGGCATGACATGTCCAGCCGTCGGGTTTATTTTATCGGGACGACTCTATATGAGCAATAAATGAATGAATCGCGTGAGCAGCCCCCAATCGTGGTACTCTACGTGACGACGGACGGGGCCCACGCGTCGGCGGCGGAACGTCATCTCCCCGATCATGCGGCCCTCGACGTTGTGATTGAATCGACCGTCGAGGACGCCCTCGATACAGTCAGCGAGGACGGCGTCGACTGCATCGTCAGCGACCACGACCTCCCGGATACCGACGGTGTCACCTTCCTCGAGACAGTCCGCTCTCAGCAGCCGGACCTCCCCTTTCTTCTGTTCACCGACGGTGGAAGCGAGGACGTGGCGAGTCGAGCCATCTCTGCCAATGTAACCGAGTATCTCATCAAGGACAGTTTCCGGGATGAGTGGCCCCGATTGGCGGGTCTCGTCGAGGACGCCGCCAGGTTCTATAGGAAACGAAAGTCAGTCATTGACACGCAACACCAAGCCGAAACAGTCCTCCGGTTATCGCCTGACACTATCGCGGTCGTCCAGGCAGGGGAGTTCGTCTACATCAACGACGCCGGGAGGGATCTGTTCGCCGTCGACGACGCGTCAAACCTGTACGGGACCGAGATAGCCGATCACCTCCTCGGTGGAGATGGGGCCGAGGCGATCGAACGGGCGGAAGCGATCGAAAACGGCGCCAGGACGCTAGACCGCTTCGATACCCGACTCGCTGACGTCGAGGGTACCGAACACCTCGTTCAGGCGACTGTCACGGGGATTGCCTGGTGTGGCGAACCGGCGGTCCTGTGGATCTGTCGGGACGTCACTGAACGAAGGGAGACCAAGCAGGAACGGGACCTGCTCCGCCAGTTGATCGAACGCATCTCGGATTCCGTGTTCGTCATCGACGACGCTACCGGTGAAATCATCGATGCGAACGAAGGCGCGGCAGAGTCGTTGGGGTTCGACCATGAGGAACTCCTCGGGAAAACCGTTCCAGACATCTCGACCAGATTTGGCGACCAGACGGAATACCTCCAGTTCATCGAAACCACGGACGGAAATCGGGATTCCCCGATCGAGGGTCGACACATCCGCGCCGACGGAACGACGTTCCCGGTTGAGGTTTCGGCCTCGACCGTCGAGGTCGCTGGGACCATCTACCGTCTTGCGATTGCCAGGGACGTCACTGAACGGCAGGCAATGGAGCAGGCATTGCGGAAAAGCGAGGAGCGGTACCGGACGTTGTTCGAAAGTTTTCGCGACGCCATCTTGGTGGCCGACACCGACCGCCGGATCGTCGACTGCAACCCCGCCTTCGAGAACCTATTCGGATACGACCTCGGAGAAATCGAGGGGAAACACCCGAAATATCTGTACGAAAACGAGAGTGAGTTTGAACGCCTTAGAAAAAACCTCGACGGGCGGATCGAGGAACCGAACCTCTATGCCACGGTCAATTACCAGACGAAATCGGGAGACGTGTTTCCGGGCGAGACGAACGTGTTCTACTTGCGGGACGACGAGGGGGAGATCAAGGGGTTCATCGGGCTGATCAGGGACGTTTCCGATCGACTCGAACGGGAACGACAACTCGAACGGTACGAACAGGCGGTCGAGCAATCGAGTGACCAACTGGTGGCGATCGACGATGAGAATACCATCGTGATCGCCAATCGACGCTATCGGGAATTCCACGGCCTCTCGCGGGACGACATTGGCCAGGTTTCTCTCGAGGAGGGTCTCGGAGCGGAGATGTACGCGAAGATCGAACCGTACCTCGAACGCAGCCGGGCGGGTGAACTCGTCGAGTTCGAAATGGAGCGACCGGGGCCCGATGGGGAACGCCGCACGATGGACATCCGCTATTATCCGGTCCTGAACGAAGACGGGACGGCCGAATTGGGCGTCGCGACCCTCCGTGACATCACCGAGCGCGTCGAGATGGAATCGGAATTGCAAACCTATCAAGAGATCGTCGAACACGTCGAAGACCCGATCTTACTGCAGGATCTGGAAGGGCGGTTTCAGGCCGTCAACGAGGCCGTAACGGAGTATGCCGGACTGACCAAGGAGGAACTCCTCGGGGAAGACGAGTCT
>JBKEGM010000087.1:0-8905 GCA_046710005.1 Natrialbaceae archaeon | reverse complement strand
TACAAAAGACATACGGCAATGGCGAGGAGGCCGTGGAAGCCGTCGAGGAATTCTCACTCGCGGTCAACCGAGGCGAAGTCGTCGGTCTGCTCGGCCCGAATGGGGCCGGCAAAACGACCGCGATCAAGTCGATTCTCGGCCTGGTACTTCCAACGGAGGGATCGGTCGAAATCGCTGGCGTGGACGCAAGGGAGAACCCACGCACGGTCTACCATCATGTCGGCGCCATGCTCGAAGGTGCCCGAAACGTCTACTGGCGACTCTCCGTTCGGGAGAACCTGGAGTTCTTCGCCGCCCTCGGCGGACAGTCCGTTTCGGAAACGCGCGCACGCCACGATCGGTTGCTCGATCGGTTCAGCCTCACTGAAAAGGCCGACGAGACCGTCAAGGACCTCTCACGAGGCCAGAAACAGAAGGTGTCACTGGCTTGCACCCTCGCCCGGGGGACGGACGTCGTGTTTCTCGACGAACCGACGCTCGGGCTCGACGTCGAGGCCGCTATCGAACTCCAGCGGGAACTCCGCCGCCTCGCCGAAGAGGAATCGGTGACGATCCTCCTGTCCAGCCACGACATGGACGTTGTAGAAACGGTCTGTGACCGGGTCGTCATCCTCAGTGACGGCCGGATCATTGCGGACGACCAGGTCGAGGACCTCGTCGGCGTGTTCGAGACACAGGCTTACCGTGTCAGCGTCGAGCGACCAGTTCCGACTGCCGTCCGGAGACACCTTACCGATGGGTTCGACGCTAAGAACTGGGACGAGCGGGGGGATCGGGTCACCTTCGACGTCACGCTCACTGACGGTGACACGCTGTACGACGTGCTCGACGTTCTCAGGGGCGCTGAGCTCGCCTTGCTGGACATCGATGGAGAAGACCCCAATCTCGAAAGCGTCTTCCTCGAGGTCACCGGAAGTGACAACGGGGGCGTCGATCGATGACGGCACCGACGAAGTCCGCAAGTTCGCCAGCGATCGGGGTTGGCGCCCGGGAACATCTGGCGTTCTTTGCCGCAGCGATCCGGAAGAAGATCGCCTTGTTGATCCGGTATCCGGTCAACACCCTCTCGCGACTCGGGGAATTCTCCCTCGTGTTTCTGGTCATGTTCTACGGCGGATCGGCGGTTGCCCCCGGGGCCATGGAGGACACAATCGAGGGGATCATCGTCGGCTACTTGCTCTGGAGTCTGTCCATCATGGCGTATTCGGGGCTTTCGTGGAACATCACGCGAGAGGCCCAATGGGGCACGCTAGAACAGTTGTTCATGTCCCCTTTCGGCTTCGGTCGGGTGATGTTCGTCAAGACCGTTGTGAACCTCCTCGAATCGGCAATCTGGGGCGTCGCCGTCCTCGCGATGATGTTGCTGGTCACCGGACAGACGCTCGCCCTCGACCCCTTCACCATCGTCCCCCTCCTCGTGCTTGCGCTTGCACCCGCAGTGGGCGTGGGGTTCCTCTTCGGCGGGCTCGCCATCCGGTTCAAGCGCGTGGAGAACGCTTTCCAACTCGTTCAGTTCATGTTCGTTGGGCTCATCGCCGCCCCAGTGGGGGCATACCCTTTGCTCAAGTGGCTCCCCCTCGCCCAGGGCAGCCAGATGCTGCAGGTGGCGATGAAAAACGGCACCGCGCTCTGGACCCTCCCGCCGGGCGAACTCGGCGTCCTCATCGTGACGGCCGTCGGTTACCTCGCACTCGGGTACGCCGCGTTCGTCTATTGTCAGCGGTGGGCCCGGCGCGAGGGGGTCATGGGCCACTACTGACCGTCGAACCAGGACGCGGAAATCAGTAGGTCGTCGAGAGGTCGTCCGCCTGTGCGCTGTTCGTTGTATAATCGACGAGCCCCACCATTTCGCGAACCGTGAGGAAGGTGGTCGTCTCGTTGGAGCCCTCCGGGAGGAAGTACCGGACTCCATCGCCCGTATGCTCCGCGACGATCGCCTTGTGGATGCCTGGGTGCCCCTCGAGCAGGTCGTCTCTGATCGACTGCAGGTCGGCCGCCTCGTTGTCGTACTTTTTCCGGAGGATGCCCTGCCGCAACTCGTCCTGAAGCGACCGGTCGGTCCCCTCGGGTCGGAAGGCGTTTGGGAACCCGAAATCGTTCGCCACGAACACGAGGAGATCGCCATCGACCTCCTGGTTCGCACTTCGAACCTCGGCGGCAACCGCGTCCGGGTCGAAGTACTCCTCGACGGCGGACGGATCGAACTCGCCGTCCTCGGTGTAGCGAGAGACGAGATCGTTCCGGAGGCGCGTCATCTCGGACCGGAGGATTGCATATCGCTCGTTGGAATCCTCCGTCCGTTCGTAGTCGCCAACCCACTCCGTGGTCATACGTCTCCTGTCGCCCGGATACGGAAAAACGCTCCCGTCTACCCCCGATCGAATGGGGGCCAGTGCATATACCGCTCGAAGCCTCAATTCATTTTCAATGAAGAAGGGGCACCAGACAATCGCGGTAATCGGCGGGGGAATCGGGGGACTCACGACAGCCCACGAACTCGCGGAACGAGGGTTCGACGTAAGCGTTTACGAGGCGAACAATCGGTTCGGCGGCAAGGCGCGATCGATGCCGGCGACCGACGGACAGAAGCCCCTCCATGGGGAACACGGCTTCCGGTTCTTCCCCGCTTTCTACCGGCACGTGACGGACACGATGAAACGGATTCCGGACGGGGACCGGATGGTCGCCGACAACCTCGTTGCCACCGAAGAGACACTTATCGCCCGCTCGGGAGGACCCTCCCACGTCGCCTCGACGCGCCAACCAGAGTCGGTCCGCGAGTGGCTCCGGGCGATGCGCCCAGCGTTCGCGGAAGATCTGCCGTCGAGTGACGTTCGATTCCTGATGGAACGGCTCCTATACGTCCTTACCGCCTGCGACGAGCGTCGAGAAGAGGAACTGGATGACGTGTCATGGTGGGACTTCATTGACGCCGAGAACCGTTCCCCGGAGTTTCGCGACCGCGTCGGATACGCGGTCCAGTCCCTGGTCGCACTCCGACCCGAACTGGGAAGCGCCCGGACGATCGGAACCATCTACCTGCAGCTGCTCTTCGGCCAACTCGATCCGACGAAACCAGCGGAGCGAATCCTGAACGGCCCAACCAATGCGGCCTGGATCAATCCCTGGGTCGCCCACCTCGAGAGCCTCGGGGTCGAATTCCACGCTGACACGCCAGCCCGTCGGCTGGGGTTCGACGGGCGCCAGATCACTGACGCTGTCGTGTCCGTCGCGGGCGGCGAGCGGACGGTGGAGGCCGACCAATACGTCCTGGCAGTGCCCGTCGAAGTAGCTCCCGAGTTCGTCACGCCAGACATGGTTCGGGCAGCCCCGGAACTCGGCCGGATCGAGCACCTCGATACGGCCTGGATGAACGGGATCCAGTTCTATCTGCGTGAGGTCGTCGACCTCTCGCGGGGACACCAGATCTACGCCGACTCGCCGTGGGCGCTCACCTCGATTTCCCAACGCCAGTTCTGGACGGACTACGATTTCGACGGCCGAGGGCCGGACCAGGTCGAGGGCGTGCTCTCGGTCATCGCCTCGGACTGGGACACGCCGGGACCCCTCCACGGCAAGCCGGCCCACGAGTGTACCCGCGAAGAGATCGCGACCGAGATCTGGCACCAGTTGCGCGAGCACTTGGGCGACGACGCTGGCCCCGCCCTGACGGACGACCTCCTCGTGGACTGGTTCCTCGATCCGGCGCTCGTCGAAACGGAGGACGGCGTGGAGAACCGCTCACCACTGCTCGTCAACACTGTCGGATCGCTCCGGAACCGACCGCCGGCCGCCACCAGTATCGAGAACCTGACCCTCGCGGCCGACTATGTTCGGACGAACTCGGACCTGGCGTCGATGGAGTCCGCCAACGAGGCCGGGCGCCGGGCGGCCAACGCGATCCTGGAGCGAACCGGGAGTCCCGCCCGATCGGTGGAGATCTGGACGCTGGACGAACCCGCCGTGTTCGAACCTGCGAAGCGACAGGACGGATTGCGATATCGACTCGGACTGCCGCACCCCGCCGAGGTGACCCAGTCGATGCGGTCGGTCACCCGACAGCTACGGGGCATCGGTGGATTGTAGCCAGGGGTTATCGAGTCAAAGGCGGAGGCGTTTCTTTTCCACCACCCCGGGCCATTATGACCCGCTGAACAGTGAAGCGAAGCCGTAGTTTCCTCCAGCGTGCTTCAATCGGCCGTTTGTTTTCGGCCTCAGTTGCCATCCACGCCGCCGAAAGGCGCTGCATCGGAAGCCGTGATCCGTCGGACTGACCGGGACGCGAGCAGCGCGATCGCTATCTCCAGGCCGCCGGCCACGAGAAATGCCACCAGATCGGTGTACAGTTCCGCGACGACACCGCCGATGAGAAACCCACTCAGCATCCCGAGGCTGCCGAACACGTTGAATCCGCCCATCGCCGCACCGCGGTCCGTTGCTGGGACGATGTCGGTGACGAGCGCCATCGTCGTCGGCGAGACCAGCGCCCCCCAGATGCCAACCACCACCATCAACGCAGCCGCGATCACGTACCCGGGCGCAAGGGCGACAGCGATAATCGACACTCCGTAGAGCATCGATCCGGCGACCACCGGCAGGAATCGTCCGGTTCGATCCGAGAGCGATCCGATCGGATACTGCAGCACCGCGAACGGCACGAAAAACAACGCCAGCGTGACGCCCGCGGTTGCAGCATCGATACCGAAGGTGTCTCTGAAATACGCGACACCGGCCAACGCGAAAAAACCGGCCGTCAAGCGGTCGATATAGCCGAACGCAAATGGAACGAGTAACGCCGGGTGCGATCGGAGGCGTTCGACGACTACGTCGAGGGGAAGCCCGCTGCCGGTACTCCGGTCGGGGACTGTTGCAGCAATGACGGCGGCACCGCTGAGGAGCACTGCACCGCCGTACAGTGGCGCGAGCGGGGCAATTGTCGTAAGTTGTCCGCCGACGACCGAGCCAAGCGCTGCACCCAGGCCGATAGCCGTCCCGGCAGCTCCCATATTCTGGCCGTGGCCGCTCGAGAGGTCCATCAGCATCGTGATCGACAGCGAGAACGCACCGATCGTGAACGCGCCACCGAGGATTCGAAGTAGCAACACGACGCCGAACCCGAACCCCAGACGGGGGACGAGTGTGACCGCGACGTAGCTTGCGGCGCCGCCCGCAGCACCGATAACGACGAGCGGTTTCCGCATACCGAGCGAGTCACTGAGTACTCCCCAAAGGACAGCACAAATGACAAACGCAGCGAACTCGGCAACGAGGAACCACGTCCCGGCAAGAATCCAGTCACTGCCGCCCAATGCGGCAATCGTCTCGTCGAGGCCTGGATAGAGGAACACCTGCGACACGAGCACGCTCCAGACGACGAGGCCGAGTCGAGATCGTTCACGCATCGGAAACGCACCTGGTTTGTGGACACAGTTCGGCTGCGCAGTTGCCACACGTTCGAGGATGGTTCCCAGTTCGGACGCCATCCCCGACCGTCGCGAACGGCCGAGAACGAGTGGCCTTGGTGTTAACGGTCATACAATTAGGACGAAAAAGGTTCCCATTACTGCGTCCTGATAGGGCCCAATTGGGTGACGTGATTCGCTTGCGTTCGCTCCAAGAACCCCTATGATTCACGGTCAGCTCGTGATTACACCCGAGGACTTACGGGTGTGAAGTTCCGGTCCGGTCTTCGATAATTCCCTCCTGCATCGGATCCACTTTGACGAAGTGACAGAGCGGGTTCCCGGGATACACCACCGGGTTTTCGAGGACGCCGACGAGAAGGCCGGTGAAGGGTGCTTCGACGACAGTTACATCAGATTTGAACGGGTTTGTGATCCGGCAAATCGTCTCCCCCTCGTGGACTAGATCGCCCCGGTCGTAGCGCATGTCGACGAGCCCACCCGCATCAGCACGGAGCCACGTCTTCTCACTCGCCCCTTCGACGATGGTCCGCCAGCCCGGCCAGCGGACGGTTTCTTGCTCGTAGATCCCGTACTCGGCGAACACGCTCCGGACGCCGTCGAGTGCGTGATCGATCAGTCCCCGCTCGAAGCGGTGTGCCTCGCCCATCTCGAGGGTGATCGTGGGGATGCCGTCCTCGGTCGCCTCCCGGCGGAGCATCCCGGACGATCCCGAGCCGGCCACGATGAGGTTCGTCCCGAACGCGCGGGCAAGCCTGGCGGCGCCCTCGTCGTCCATGTCGGCGCGGACGTGGAACATGTTGGTCCGGCCCCGGGTCGACGTGTGGAAGTCGAGCCCGAAGTCGCACGGTTCCACGAAGTTGTGATAGATCCGGTGGGCGATCCGGTTCGAACTCGTACTGTTGCGTTTGCCCGGAAAGGCCCGGTTGAGGTCCCGCTCGTAGATCGGCAGGTATCGCTCCTGCGCCTGGAAACCCTGGACGTTCAAAACGGGGAGACAGACGAGGGTTCCACACAAGTCACCGTGGGTCCACTCTTGGGCAACTTCCCGGACCACCTCGATGCCGTTGAGTTCGTCCCCGTGGATGCCGGCGGTGAGAAACGCGGTCGGTCCCGGCCGTTCGCCGTTGATGATCGTGACCGGGATCCGAACCGGATCGCCGAGATAGGTCTCGCTCACCGGAAAGCGGCACTCTTCGGTGTTTCCCGGTTCGACCCGCCCGCCATCGAAGGTGAACGCCGGAGCCTGCTGATCGGTCATCAGTCCGTACATTGGGGTCCACAACGGCTTAAATCGGGAGAGTCGTTGTAACTGGGTTACACGCCCACCGAACCCGTAATATCGTCATCCACCGTTGGACGGTAAGCGATTCCCATGACTGCCTCGTCAAACCCGTCCCGCTCGGAAAGAACGACGGACACGACTCGGTCCACGAGTGTCGATGGCACCCGGACGACGGCCGGGGCGAAACGCGTCGGCGTATTGAGTCCACACAACAGCAAGGAAACCAAGGCGATTCTGAACGCCGTTCGGGCACTGGGCCACGAGCCGGTCTGGATCCGCGACGAGAACGTCACCTCGTCGATCGAGGACGGCAGCGTGCAGCTCTCGCCAAGCGTCGACGTTCTCGTCAACCGGCTCCTCATCACCAAGAGCGAGCACCAACTGGAGGACCTCCAACTCGCCGCGCTCTACGCGGAAACGACACCGGTCGTGAACGACCCCCAGGCAGTGGCGAATACCCTCCACAAGTACCGGGCCGGGGTGAAACTCGCCGCGGCCGGCCTCCCCGTTCCGGACGCCTACTTCGGACGGTCGCCCCGGACCGTTGCGGAATGGACCGAGCACCTCCCGGGCGATGCCGCGCACAAGCGGACGATCGGCACCAACGGGCATCGGATGTCAGTCGTGTCGCCGGACGATCCGGTTGGCCCATTGATCGACGACGACCACGCGTTCGTCCAGGAGTTTCTCGACGATTCGGACGACCGCCCGTCCGACGTTCGGGTGTACGTCGTGGGCGGAGAGGTCGTGGGTGCGATGGGGCGCCACGCCGCTGACGGTGAGTGGCGGACGAACGTCGCGCTCGGGGCCGATGTCGAAGGGGTTACCGCCGAGCTCGGGACGGAACCCCGGCACATCGCGATGGAAGCGACGAGCGTACTCGATCTGGATCTGGCAGGAGTCGACCTCATGTCGATCGACGGCGAGTGGTACGTCCTCGAGGTCAACGCCACTGCCGGATTCAAGGGCCTGTTTTCCGCGACGGGCGTGTCGGCCGCCCCGCACATCGCCCGGCTGGCGATCGAGCGAGCCGGTGGGGTGGTCGAAGACTCGGAAATCACCGACCTCGAAGCGACCCTGGACGATTCGGTCCCCGACTGCAAACCGGCCCCTGGCGAAGCGGAGCATGGGGACGGCGTTCTCGGGTATACAACGCGAATACGGATCAACGGGCGGGACGGTGCGGAGGAGGCAGTCGCCAAGTCCGATACCGGCGCAAAGCGGACGAGCATCGATACCGACCTCGCGGGGCGGATCGGCGCAGGCCCACTCGTCGGCACGACGCAGGTACGGTCGGGTGCCAGCAACGCTGCTGAAACCCGACCACTCGTCGACGTCGACCTGTATCTGGACGGGCGGTGGCAAACCGTTACCGCCAGCATTACCGATCGGTCGGAGATGACCTACCCGGTCCTCTTGGGCCGCGACGTCCTGGAGGCCTACACGCTCGATATCAGCCGGACGGTCGAGGAGTAGCCATGTCACGGACATTGAGGTTCTCGCCCTGGGAATCGGCCGGAGAAAGTCGATTATGGCAGTAACGAGACGGACCGTGTTGGAGCACTTAGCTGAAACAAGCGATGCCGATCGACGGGAAACCACCACCCTCGAGGCACTTGCCTCGGAACTCGGTGCAGACGAACACGCGGTCGAAGCACAGCTGGATGGCCTAATCTCCTGCGAGTTGGCTCGGAGGGCTTCAAATGGAGGGATCCGAGTAACGATCACCGGCGAGGAACTCCTCGAACTCGACGCCGACGAGATGGTGATTGTCGATTCCGATTCCTGGAGTGAAGAATGATGAGAAGGCTGGCATTTATCCCGCGGCCATGCTATTGGTCACCAAATGGAGTTGCATAGCTAATGTCCGAAAAGGAAACGGACCGATCTGCAGGGGAGAGCGAAGCGGTCGAGTACGATCCTTCCTCCAGTCGGTACGACGTCTACGAGTGCACTGATTGCGATAATGTCATTCTCGTCCTCGGTCGAGACGACCCGCCGATGTCCTGTCACGGCCAACCGATGGAGCGCGTCACCGATCACGAGATGAGTGTCAAGCCGCCGGATGTTAAGGAAGTCCTCCTCAATGCGTTCGGCCTTCCAAAGGCGGGGTTGGACATCTGCCTCTGTGTCATCGGGGAAGGACCCCTCTCGGCGAACGAAGTAGCGGAGACGCTCGGCTACGACCGGAGCACGA
>JBKEGM010000086.1:0-8910 GCA_046710005.1 Natrialbaceae archaeon | reverse complement strand
CGCGACGCTCAGGGCTCGCTGGAGGCGGGGCCAGTACTTCGTTGCGAGTGTTGCGACTGCTGCGACCAGGGCCACCACTAATGGCGCGATGACGATCTGTTCGGTCATTGGGCCTCACCTCCGAGTTCGGTCGTGTCGATCGTCCCATGCGTCTCGTAGACCCGGTAGGTCAGCGCCAGCGCGAACGCTGTCGTCCCGAAGCCGATCACGATCGCGGTCAGCACGAGCGCCTGTACCAGTGGGTCGGTCACCGATTCCGCGTGTCCGTGTTCGGCGAAGATCGGAACCGAGCCCTCCAGCCCGCCCATCGTCACCAGATAGACGTTCGCTGCCTGGCTGAGGATCGAGACGCCCCAGACCACCCGCACGATGTCCCGGCGCAACACCAGGAAGGTCCCGACGCCGAATAGCAATCCGAGTACCACCGCGAGGACGTACTGCGTCATTCTGCTCCCACCACCGTTAGTATCGTCAGGAGGGCGCCGACGACGACGAAGTATACGCCGACGTCAAACGCGAGGGCGCTTGCGACGTGTAGTTCACCGTACATCGGGACGTGATGGAACACCCAGAAGGTCTGGGTGAGGAAGGGGAGGTCGAACACCATGGCAACGATTCCGCTCCCGGCCGCCAGGGCAAGCCCAAGGGCGAAAGCGGGAGCGAAGTACCGCAGGAGGCCTGGCCAGAGATCGACATCGGCAGAGAGGTGTAACACCTCGCTTTCGAGATAATCGATCCCATAGACGATGTAGATCACGGCAAAGGCGCTAGCGGTGAGGACGCCGCCGATGAACCCACCGCCAGGGAGATTGTGGCCCTGGAGCAAGAGGGCGATCGCTGTTACCAGAATGATCGGGACGACCGTCCGACCGACCATGCGTGCGATTACCGTCGTATCGTCGTCCGTGCTTACACGGTTGCTGTTCTGGTTTTCATTCGTGCTCACGACGTCTCACCTCGTTCGCGCATGCCGATGATGGTCAACACCGAAAGTGCTGCCAGGGCGATCACTGAGATTTCACCCATGGTGTCAAACGCCCGGAAGTCCACCAGGATGACGTTCACAATGTTGTGGCCGCCTGCTTGGTCAATCGTAACGCCATGATCAACGAACGTTTCGTAGATGTCCTTGCTCGGCGATCCGGCTGTCGACACCAGCACAGTCAAGAACACCGTGATCCCGACCACGGTCGAGAGGACGGCGTCCCGCGCGGCCTGCCCGAACTCCAGTTCGCCGTAGTAGGCCGGGAGTTTGTCGATCACCAGCAGGAAGATGATCAGAACCAGCGTTTCGACGACCAGTTGTGTGAGCGCGAGGTCGGGAGCGCTGGCAAGGATGTAGAAGATCGCAACCATGAACCCGAGGATCGACAGCGTGAGGACGCCCGCGATGTGAGATGGCGCCCGTCCGACGGCAAAGGCACCGACGCTCGCCAGCGCCAATACGAGGACGACCGGGAACGTGATCGTCGGCGACGTCGCGACGAAGTACGTTACCCCAACCGCCCCGGCAACGACCGAGAGCAACGCCACGGTTGCTATCCTGGACGATTCGTGCGTCAGTGCGTAGGCCCCGCCGATCGCCAGGATAGCCGCTAGTACCGTGGCGATTGCGAGTTCGACCTCTGCACCAGCCACCGGGGATGGAATCGATACTTGGGCGGCCGCGTACCCACCGAGCGTGAGCGCGGCGAATGCCCCGGCGACCCAGGTTGCATACGTCCTGATCAGTCCAGTCTGGATAAATGCGACCATCTGCCGGCTCAAGTGGTTTAGGCCGTCGACGGCGCCGTCGTAGTAGTAGTTGGCCGTCGTCGGACCCAGCGCGAGGAACCGCCGGAGGCCGCGGTGTATCTCATCATAGAACTGGTACCCGACCACGCCGAGCGTGATCGTGACGACACTCATGCTAAACGCCGGCGTGAGGTGGGTTGGGAGCCCGATGTGCATCGCATGGTGGCCCCCGGCGGCTTCATAGGTCGACTGGATGATCGTGTCCACCGCGAGTTGCGGCGCCAGTCCCACGATCCCCGCAATCGCGGCCAGAATCGCCGGCGGCACTAGCATCGAGAGTGGCGGCCGATGGACATCGGTCTCACGGATCGCCTTGGGCTTGTCTCCGAAGAAGAGCATGAGGAACTTGATCGAGTACATAAACGTGAAGACGCTCCCGAACACCGCTATGGCCGGCAGGAGCCAGATGAGAAATCCGGCCCCCTCCTCGGCCGCGTGCACGGTCGCTTCGAAGAGGAGTTCTTTCGAATAGAACCCATTGAAAGGCGGCACGCCGGCCATGCCGAGTGCGGCGACCGCTGTCACCCCGGCTGTAATCGGAAGGTCTTCCCGGAGTCCACCGAGGTCACGAATGTCGCGAGTGCCTGCCTCGTGAGCGACGATACCGGCGACGAGGAACAGCGCGGCCTTGAACAGGCCGTGGTTGAGGATGTGGAAGGCACCGGTTTCAGCGCCCAGTTCCGATGTAAACCCGAATCCAGCGATGATGAGGCCCAGGTGACTGGCGGTCGAGTATGCAAGTAGTTCCTTGATGTCCGTTGCGGCGACCGCGAGTATCGCGGTGACGGTCATCGTGATTAGCCCCATCGCCACGAAGAGTATCCCCCATTCACTGGAGGTCAATAGCGGTCGGAAGCGTCCGACCAGGTAGACACCGGCTTTGACCATGGTTGCGGCGTGAAGAAACGCCGAAACGGGCGTCGGCGCCTCCATCGCGTTCGGCAGCCAGATGTGCAGCGGCGCCTGCGCGGACTTGGCTGCCGCGCCAACCCCGAGCAATAGGAGGACAGGGACGAACAGGCCCATCTCTCGGAGTTGCCCCTGCATCGCTTCTGGTTCCTCCATCATCGTCGCGATATTGTAGGTGGCTTCGGCGCCGAAGACGTGCCCGGCAGCGACATGGAGTATCACGAATCCAATCAGCATGAACAGGCCGCCGGCGACCGTGATCAGGAATGCCTTTCGTGCGGCATACTTTGAGGCATCGTCGCGCTGGTAGTGCCCGATGAGGACGAACGATGAGAAACTCGTCAGCTCCCAGAAGAGAAACAGTGCGATCAAATCGCCCGCGAACGCCACGCCAAGCATCGAGCCCATGAACACGAGCAGCGTAGCGTAGTACTTCGGCTGAAACGGCTCGCCGTGCATGTACCCGCCCGAGTAGGCCAAGATGAGGACGCCGATACCGCTTGCCAGGAACGCGATCAGCAGTGCCAGGCCGTCGACGTAGAATGAGAGTGCAATCCCCAACGACGGTATCCACTGGACCGTCACGAGCCCTTCGGAGCCCAGCAAACTTGCGACTAGCAGGAACGACACCGCTGCCATCCCTGTGGCAACATATGCGGTTCGCTCGCCTATTGCCCGGTAGACAAACGGGATCGCCACGGCCCCAACGAACGGGAGAAATATGGCCACGAGTAACGGCGTTGGATCAGGAGCCATTGGTGTTTGATGGTGAGGTTCAACCCTGACTTAATGGTTCTCAAAACAGCCGGACTGTCCCGGTAAATCCTTCCAAAATTGGTCCCGTGTGATTTCCTACCAGCATTCGTGCAGGTGTCAGTATCAGAGGAATCGCGGCAACCATGATTTTATGTAATGCGGGCGTATTCCCCTACACGAATGAGCCGTCGCGCGAACGAGTTTTTGGCGCATATGTCGGCCGATCCCCGTGCGCCACACAGGTGGTGGCCGAACGAATGAGCAAGCAAGTCCAACAAGCGGCGTCGTCCTCACGGTCCTCGAAGAGTCTCACTAAAGGGGAAATATTCGACGTCCTTCGAAACCAACGGCGACGATTCGTCCTCCAGTATCTCAAGCAAAAGGAGGATCCCGTCGAACTGGGTGATTTGGCGACCCAGGTGGCTGCCTGGGAGTACGACACAACGGTCCAGGATGTCACATCCGAGCAACGAAAGCGCGTGTACACGACCCTTCAGCAGACCCATCTCGACAAGATGGCCGAGGCCGGTATCGTCGAGTACGACGCCGATCGAGGCGTGATTCGATCGACCGACCAGACTGCTGACCTTTCGATCTACCTGGAAATCGTGCCAGGCCGGGAGTTTCCCTGGCAAGAGTATTACCTCTCCCTCGGCGCCGTAAGCACTGCCCTCGTTACCGCCCTGTGGTTCAACGTGTATCCCTTCACAATGGTATCGGATCTCGAATGGGCGACTCTCATCGCACTCGTCCTCACACTGTCAGCTACCTATCACGTCTATCGACAGCGGGGTATGCGTCTGGATCAGCCCGACGGTCTGGAGTAAAAACCAGCCACTCGTCGGCCCGATCGAAGAACTTCGTGCCGCTTTTACCCTCCGCTCGTCGTATCCACCGGCATGGACAAGCTACAGGAGTCGCTCCTCGACGCCCCGATCGTCGAGAAGGACGGCTATCACTACTTCGTACACCCGGTCAGTGACGGTGTCCCGACCCTTGACCCGGGACTCCTTCGGGAGATCGTCATCAAGATCATCCGCAAGGTCGAACTGGAATCTGTCGACAAAATCGTCACTCCTGCGGCGATGGGGATCCACATTTCGACGGCCGTTTCGCTGATGACTGACGTCCCGCTCGTGGTCATTCGCAAACGGCAGTATGGTCTGGAGGGGGAGAAACCACTGTTCAAGGAGACCGGCTACTCCGAGAACGAGATGTACATCAACGACGTGAAATCGGGTGACCGCGTCCTTGTCCTGGACGACGTGCTTTCGACCGGGGGGACCCTTCGGGCCGTACTCGATGCACTCGGTGACATCGGCGCGGACGTGGTCGATGCCTGCGTCGTTATCAAGAAGGTTGATGGCGAGAATGAGGTCGAGGCGGCCGGCTACGACGTGAAGACGTTGATCAACGTGGACATCGAGGACGGGGAGGTCGTCATCGTCGACCCGACTGGCGATGACTGAGAGTCCTCTGGGATTGTCTGGCCTGTAGTGCCCTCCCCGTTTGGTTTGCAAGAATCTTCGAACTGTAACCCTCAGTTTGTTGCTCGGAGGCAACCTTACCTTTCTCCAATCCTGAGGTGGGGATATGCCGAAACCAACCCCCGACGAGAGCGCGGGGTCGACGCCCGACGACCTCCCGGACAACGATGCTGAGTGGCGCGACCGTCTGACGGACGAAGAGTACGAAGTACTCCGAGAACGCGGGACTGAAGCCAAGTTTTCGGGCGAGCACGTGGATCGCGACGAGGACGGAATCTATCGGTGCAGGGGCTGCGAGACCGTTCTCTTCGATGCGGAGACGAAGTACGAATCGGGCTGTGGCTGGCCCGCATTCTACGCCGCCGAATCCGATTCCGTGGTCCGGCGCGAGGATTCCCGCCACGGCAGGCGCCGAGTGGAGGTCCTCTGTGCTACGTGCGATAGCCATCTGGGTCACGTCTTCCAGGATGGCCCCGCCCCGACCGGCGAGCGCTTCTGCATCAATTCGGTCGCGCTGGACTTCGAACCGGGTGAGGAGTAGGCAGTCGATTACACATCGAGGGACAGGGTCACTGGCGCCGATTACTCCCCCCGATAAATCTATACTGACATCTTCACTCTTGTGGATATGAGCGATCCACACATCGTCGAAGCGGTCGATCCTGAGGACGCGTTCGGAGCCCTCTCGGACGAGATGCGCATCGATATCCTTCGCGCGCTATGGGATGTCGACGACCACGTGTTGACATTCTCAAAGTTACGCGAGGCCGTCGGTATCCGTGACTCCGGGCAGTTCAATTACCATCTGGACAAACTCAGGGGCCGATTCATTACCAAGGGAGACGACGGGTATCGGCTTCGGCTGGCCGGGATCCAAACTATTGGTGCTTTGCTTGTTGGCGCGTACACGATGGAGGGTTCGGTCGATCCGTTCCAGGTCGACGCACCGTGTCCCTCCTGTGGGTCGCCAATGACGTTTCGGTACGATGACGAGTGGGTCTCCATCGACTGCGACGAATGCCCCTTCACGTCGGATTTCGGCGTCCCGCCGGGCGTGTTCGAGGGGTACACTCTGGACGAGTTCCCCGAGGTGGCGGAACGGTACGGCCGCACTCTCATTCGACAGGTCGGGAACGGGTTCTGCCCCTTTTGTGAAGGCCGCGTCCGACCGACGGTCGAGGCGGCCCACGACCCCGATTCGTCTTCACCCGATGTCCCGGCCCATCTCGAAAACGTGCCGTCTGTTGCGTACACATGCGAACGCTGTGAAGAAACGCTGACGGCCGACCTCGGGTTTTCACTCCTCAGGCATCCGGCGGTCGTCTCGTTCTATTATGACCATGCCATCGACGTTCGCGAGGCTTCGATTTGGCGGTTTGGCGCCCTCACAAACGAGCGATCTCGTATCATTGACAGCGATCCATTCAGGGCGACTGTGACCTATACCGCCTGCGATAATCGACTAACCCTCACCGTGGACGAAGAGTTGACGGTCCTCGACCTCGAGCGCAATGGCGAGTAGCCTCCGTGGGACGGCGTTCACTCCACCTTACCCACGGACGTCCCCGGTCATTTCATCGGTGGATTCGACCCTTTCAAGAACCTAAAGCCTCCAGTTCTGCCGATTTTCAATTCTCGCAGCTCGGGAAACTCTTCGAAAAAAGGAGCGGGGTGGTAGATTTGAACCGTCCCAAGACAGTCCGGGATGCTCGCTTTGCTGCGCTTCCGGGCTGTGTCTCGTAGGGTTCAAATCTACTCGTTACTCTTTCGACGACGCCAGACTCGTCGCTCCACTCCTCGTGTTGGCGTCGTCAGAAAGTAGCGGGAGGTAGATTTGAACGACGTCAAGACGGTCCTGCTCGCTTCGCTGTGCGGGCTGCGTCTTGTCTCATTCAAATCTACAATACTATTCTCGTCGCTCGCGGAGTAACTCGAGACGAGAAGTAGCGGGAGGTAGATTTGAACTACCGATCTGCGGGTTATGAGCCCGCCGGAATCTCCTGGCTATCCCATCCCGCTATTTTGTCGTAACCCCCGAACGGTACTTAAGGACTGTGATTCAGGCGCCGTGTGCGGGTTCGTCCCGTCTTCGACTGACGGGTTCTCTATTGGTGTACACGCCAGGTAAAGAGGCTTTCTGCGATGTAGTTCACTACGAACGCCGTCCCGATCGCGATAAAGATCGGGAGGACTGTCCACAGTTCCACGTCGAAGACGACGATCGACACCGGGAGTCGTCGGACAAACGAAAACGTTACGAGTTGCACCGCGAGGCCGCCGGACCGGACGAGGTTCGAGGTGAGGAGTCGGCGGCCGAGGGCGAGACGCCCCTCTACCCCTTGGTCCGCGAACGTCCAGTACTCGTTGATGAAAAACATCAGGATGATAGCACACTCGGCGCCGACGAACTTCGCAAGATCCGGATGCACTGCCAGTCCTTCCTTGAGCGATAGGGTGACGATCGTGTCAAGCGTCGCGCCGACGACCCCAACCGAGAGGAACTGGCTGAACCGGAGCCCCGAAACCAGGGCGGACAGGGATGAAAAATGGTCGCTATTCATCTGTAGACTCCGGCGTTCGATCGACCAGCGGCGTTGGAGGGTTTGTGTGCTCGGCGATCGTCGTGTGGATCGGGTCATCGCGCAGCAACCGGGAGCGATGGCGCGCGGCCAGTAACGCCACACCCATCTCGACGGCAGTACTCACTGGTGAGACCGTCGACTCGGGTTTGTCTTCCCAGACCACCGGAACTTCTGTGAGCCGATAGTCAAGGGCTGCGGCCATCGCCACGAGTTCGATGTCCCAGGCGAATCCGGACTCATAGAGATGATCCCGAACCCTCGCCCAGGTTTCCTGGCTGATCGCCTTGGCCCCACATTGGTAATCGTAGAGGTCGGCATCGAGAAGCTGTCTTGCCAACCAGGCGAACCCGTCTCCAAGGTATCGCCTGGCGATCGTTTGGTGTGATTGAACCCTCGCGTCGGGATGGCGCCGGGATCCGACAGCCAGGTCAGCCCGACCTTCCTGGATCGGTGCCACGACGTCCCCTACTGATTCAGTCGGCGTACTCCCATCGGCGTCCGCGAAGGCGAGAACGTCAGTCTCCAGCGCTTCAAAGCCCGCCGTGATTGCGGCTCCTTTTCCCCGACGCTCCGGGACAGTGTTGACTATCACCGGAAGGGATTCCAGGGCCGACTCGACGCCCTCTTTCGGGTCGTCCAGTTCAATACGGATTTCAGCCGGGTTCAGTTGCTCGCGGAGGGACTGGACGTAGTTCTCGAGCGTTGGGACGTCGGGGGAGTACGCGGGCACGACGACGCCGACCGAGTGCATTCTGATAAAGAGGGACCATCGAGGGAGTAAAATGATTCGAATCCTGTCGTCCGGGGAAACCCAAAGCGTAAAGCGACGCGCACCGACAGATCCCGCTGATGGAATACGGGTTCATACTCCGATGGATCGTGGTGTATGCCGGTCTCTGGGTTCTTGCGCTTCCGCTCGCTGCAGCCCTGTTCCGGCGGTTTCCCGATTCGGGTTCGGGATTGTCCGTTCCGCTGGCCCTCACGACGCTTGGCTTCTCCGGGTATTGGATTGGACGGGTCGTCTTCGGCCTCTCGACCGCCCTGGTCGGCGTCGTCATTTTGAGCCTTCTCTCGGGCTTTGCGCTCTATAAGGGCGTGGAGGTCGACTGGAACCGGGCAACCGAACCCATGGCGGTCTTTGCCGTCGCGTTCGTCTTCATGCTCGCGATCCGCGCGGTCGATCCGGGCGCGTTTCCTGGTGGCGGTGAGAAGTTCCTGGACCTGGGGTTGCTGAGTTCGCTGGTTCGGGGGAGGACGCTTCCACCCCAGGATATGTGGTTCGCTGG
The DNA here is from genome assembly GCA_046710005.1 of Natrialbaceae archaeon. Taxonomy (GTDB): domain Archaea; phylum Halobacteriota; class Halobacteria; order Halobacteriales; family Natrialbaceae; genus DATFIX01. The sequence goes on along the minus strand of JBKEGM010000086.1, from coordinate 96 downwards.
TGAGCCGGTCAACTACTATTATGGCGGTCATATGATCGCTGCCCTGCTGGCTGAACTCACCGCGACGCCGCCGAAATACGCCTACAACCTAGCGCT
>JBKEGM010000085.1:0-8918 GCA_046710005.1 Natrialbaceae archaeon | reverse complement strand
GGGATGGCGGGCGGGACGAAGGGCGGATTAACTGCACGAGCGCGCGATCGGACCTCGACGCGGAATCCCAGGGGCCTTTCTGCGCGTGACGATCGTGCAGCGCACACCTTTGACTGGCGGGACTAGCTTCAGCCGTCGGGACCGAGCGCCGGGATGACGCGAGCCGGGTTTTTCGAGAATGCTTTTCTCATCTTGTCTTCCGAGAGATCGAGTGTAAGAATTTCCATGACACCTACATTCGGGTGAGCGTCCGGCGCGCCACTACCAAACAGGACCCGGTCTGGATGTTCGAGGAGTGCGCGTTCGAGCAGTTCCCGATAGCGAACGAAATTCGTGTCAAGGTACAAATCCTCGTGGCGTTCGAGGAGTTCGATCGCCGCAGCCATCAGCGTTTGATTCAGTGGTCGACCGCCGAATCGGCTCACGATGACTGGGACGTCGTACTCCAGGAGCGTCGCTTCGAGAACTGATGGCGGAAAGTCCTCGCCGGCATCGACGAGGAGTGGCAATCCGACGGTCTCGAGTTCCTCCAGCACTTCCTCGTCCGGTAGCCCGTCGCGACCCGGATCAAGGCGGAACCCGTAGAATCGATCGTCGTAGGCGTACTGTTCGATGTCCTCCGGAGTGACGTGCTCTTTGGATCGTCTGGCGGCGAGATTCCGGAGTTTGCTGGTCGGAGAATCACCGGGGTCGAGCGGCCCGCCGATTCGAGCGAACGCAATGAACGGTCGGTCGACGCTTAGCCTGGCCACACCGTTGTTGTACTTGAGGTAGTCGGTGCCAGGCCGTTGGCCCGGAAACACGACAGATCGTACGACTCCCGCCTGGTGCATCTCTCGCTCGAGGCGTTCCGGTGAGATCGCTCGCCCCCGGTCGCTGACGTCTTCAGCCGGATCGAGACGGGCGTGAACGTCGACGACTCGGAACCGATGTTCCAACTCCAGCATCTACTTCGAATTTTCCCGCCTGGTATTTCGACCTACCGATCTGACTATGTGGTAACACGGCCCGCGACGAGAATCGGCAGGGGGCAGGCGGCCGGGAGGGAAAGCTTTTTGTAGAACCGCTGTTCAAAACCAATTGAGTATTGACCATGGCGGAAGAATCTCGACAGCGTCGCATGGGTGCACAGCCACTGTTCATCATGAGCGAGGGAAGTCAGCGGACGTCGGGCAAAGATGCCCAGTCCTCAAACATCACGGCCGGGAAAGCCGTCGCCGAGTCCGTCCGGACGACCCTCGGCCCCCGCGGAATGGACAAGATGCTCGTTTCCGATTCCGGCGACGTCGTCATTACCAACGACGGTGCCACCATTCTCCAGGAGATGGAGATCGAGCATCCCGCGGCTCAAATGATCGTCGAAGTCGCGGAAAGCCAGGAGGAGGAAGTCGGGGACGGTACGACCACAGCCGGCGTCCTGGCCGGCCGACTCCTCTCGCAGGCCGAGGACCTTCTCGAGCAGGACGTCCATCCGACGACGGTCGTCGAAGGATATCACGCGGCGGGCCGCCTCGCGAAGGAGGCGGTCGACGACCTGGTCGTCGATGCCGAGATGGATGACGAACTCCTTCGGCAGGTCGCGGAATCCAGCATGACTGGCAAGGGCACGGGCGGTGTTACCGCCGAGGCCCTTGCAGAGACCGTCGTTGATGCGGTTCGACACGTCCGCGAGGACGGCGTCGACCGCGATAGGATCGCTGTCCACACCCAACTGGGCAGCAGTTCCTCCGCGACGGAACTCGTTGAGGGGATCGTGATCGAGGAAGAAGCGGCTAGCAACGTGATGCCAACGCACGTCGAAGATGCAACGGTCGCCATTGTCGATATGGCACTGGAGGTTCGGAGCGGCGAGATCGACGCCGAGTACCAGGTCGACTCGATGGACCAGCTTACTGAGGCCATGGAGTCCGAGGAAAGCGAACTTCGCGGGTACTCGGATGCCCTGGTCGACGCTGGCGTAGACGTTGCTTTCGTCACCGACGACGTCGACGATCGTGTGGTTTCCTTCCTCGAGAAGGAAGACGTTCTGGTCCTCGAGGACATCGGCAACGACGACGCCCGTCGGATCTCGACCGCAACCGGTGCCAATCGGGTCGGAACCCTCGAAGACCTCGAAGATGCCGATCTGGGTACCGCCGAGACGGTTCGGTCCGAAGCCTATGGCGACGATGACCTGGCTTTCGTAGAAGGCGGTGCGGCGGCTGAGGCCGTCACCGTTTTCGTCCGCGGCGGCACCGAGCACGTCACCGAGGAACTCGAGCGGGCCATCTCCGATGCTATCGACGTCGTCGTTCTCGCAGCGGAGTCGGGCGAAGTCGTCCCGGGTGCCGGTGCAACCGAAATCGCCGTTTCCGCGCGCGTTCGCGAGGAGGCAGCTTCGATCGAGGGCCGCAAACAGCTGGCGGTCGAGGCGTTTGCGGACGCAGTGGATTTGATCCCGCGAACGTTGGCCGAGAACATGGGGATGGACCCGATCGATGCACTGGTCGACCTGCGGGCGGCCCACGAGCGCGACGGCCCCTCGGGCCTCGTCGTCGCAGGCGAGACTGGCGAGGTGGCTGATCCGATCGATGAGGGTGTCCTCGATCCTGCGGACGTCAAACGCGAAGCCATGGACAGTGCCACCGAGGCCGCCAAAATGATCGCTCGTATCGACGACGTCATCTCAGCGGAGTAATCGGACTCGGACCCCGTCGTCCCGTTCTCCAGTAAATACCCGTTTTCTCACTGACGGTCCAATCGAACTCCATCACCTGGATTGAGGTCGAACGCGTCGTCACCTCTGCCCTGGTTGACGTCGAGTTCGACGTACCCATGACTGCCGACCGTCGCGAGTCGTTCACCAGTTTCGACCGCTGCAAACGTTTCGACGGCGGGCACCTCGGAATCGTTGACCCTCACGACATTCGCGTCGGCGAGGAAGGACCCTGGGACGTTCGTAATCACGTTGCCGAACCCGTCGACTACGAAGACCTCGCCGTGGGCACGGTCACCCTGGACAGGCGCCATCGGCAGTTCCAGGTCGACGGGATCGGCCACCTCGGACACGTTCCGGTCGGCCACGAATTCCTCGAACGATGCCTCGTGAACGTCGGCGGCGATCGGAGCGAACACGTCCCGACCGTGGAACGTCGAACTGGACGGATCACTCACCACCACTGCGTACCAGTTCACGTCCGGGGTTCTGGAACCGGTCGCTCTCGCTAGTTTGCGAGCGACTGGTGCGAGGACGCCATTGTCAGGGCCGATGAGGACGTGATCTCCGGCCTGGACGACCAGCGCAGCGCGCTCGGTACCGACGGCTGGATCCACGACCACCAGGTGGACAGCTGGTGGGAAGTACGGAAGCACCTCACGCAACCAGAAGGCGGTCGCGCGCACGTCCTGTCTGGGGAAGTCATGGGCAACGTCGACCAGGTTGGCGTCACATCGATCGAGAATGACGCCCTTCATCGCCGCCGGATACGGCGATCCGAAGTCTGACGAGAGCGTGATCATAACGGGGTAACTCGGGCCGACCCCCGAAAAAGGATGCCCCGTCAAATTCTGCGGGGACCAAGGGATAGCGGCCCTGCTGTTAAAAGTCGCCGCCGTTGGAGTCGGTCCGGGCGACTCGTTGGATGCGTTTGATGCCGTCGATTTCGTCGACCACCTCGATCACCGGTTCCGGAACGAGGGATTCCCAGTCCCCGTCGTCCGTCATTCGTTCTCTGACTTCGGTTCCTTCCAGGACGTCGCGATTGAACATCGGCGACTGCCTGACCTCGACGTCCTCTTCCTCGAAGAGTTGAATAACGAGCGGATTATTCGAGTACGCGACGTCGAAGTCTGGACTCATGCTCTTGACGTGACTCACCCACACCGAATTTCGTTCCAGATCTTCGATTGGAACCGCGTACGTCACGAGGTCTACGTCCTGCAATGATTTCGCGACCATCATGATCCGTTCGCCTGCCGTAAAGGGGTCCTTCGGCATGTGCGAATCTCCCGCACTCCCGATGCCCAGCACGAGTTCGTCGACGTCCCCATCCTCGGCGATCCGTTTCACCATTTCGTGGTGGCCGTTGTGGTATGGCTGGAATCGGCCGATATAACAACCCCGGGTCATATTTCCACCATGGCCGGCTCATTTATAAGGGTGGCGAGTCAATCCCCGGATCAAAAAACAGGGATAGAAGCGCTATACTCCAGGATTTATGGACACTCCACGATTGTCGGTCGGGGGGAAAGTATATCAGTTCACATTCCTTCTTTCTCAACAGTTACGAGTACTCTATGAGTAACGACAATACAAACGACACCTCTCCCCCCGACGATCCTTCCGAAGAGGATTCCAGTGAGGCGACAGTCACGTCGGTCGAAGATGACGTCTCGCCGGTCGAATCTGGTGATGACGAATCCGAGGTCGAAAGTGACGAGACGCCGGATGTGGTGGACGAAGCCCAGATCGACGGACCCGAGATCGGTCGCACCGATTCGACTGTCGATGACTCGTCCGATTCCCTCTTGGACGAGGAACTCGGGAGCGACGTCGGCGAGGATAGCGACATCGAAATCGACGAAGAGAGTGCAGAGGACGACTTGCTCGGGGGTCTGAAGATTGACTCCACTGAAGAGATCGAGGTTCCTGATCGACTGGTGGACCAGGTCATTGGGCAGGACGAGGCTCGAGACATCGTCAAGAAGGCAGCGAAGCAACGCCGCCACGTGATGATGATCGGGTCCCCGGGAACCGGGAAGTCGATGCTGGCAAAAGCGATGGCCGAACTCCTCCCACGGGAGGATCTCCAGGACGTTTTGGTCTATCACAATCCTGACGACGGTAACGCTCCGAAAGTCCGTACCGTCCCCGCGGGAAAGGGTGACCAAATCGTCGAGGCCCACAAGGAGGAGGCCCGCAAGCGGAACCAGATGCGGTCGTTCCTCATGTGGATCATTGTGGGCATCGTCATCGTCTACTCGGTCATTACCCAGGCAATCCTGCTGGGAATCCTCGCAGCCGGGATCATCTATCTGGCGTTCCGCTATGGGTCTCGTGGCAGCGACTCGATGATCCCGAACCTGATCGTGGATCGGTCGGATCAACAAAAAGCCCCGTTCGAGGAAGCGACCGGCGCCCACGCCGGTGCGCTGCTGGGTGACGTGCGCCACGACCCGTTCCAGTCAGGCGGGATGGAGACACCGAGTCACGACCGCGTCGAACCTGGCGCTATCCACAAGGCGAACAAGGGCGTCCTGTTCATCGACGAGATCAACACGCTCGATATCCGCAGCCAGCAAAAGCTGATGACGGCAATCCAGGAAGGTGAGTTCGGGATCACCGGTCAATCAGAGCGCTCCTCCGGCGCGATGGTTCAGACCGAACCCGTCCCGTGTGATTTCATCATGATCGCGGCGGGGAACCTCGACGCGATGGAGAACATGCACCCGGCGCTCCGGGACCGCATCAAAGGATACGGGTACGAGGTGTACATGGATGACACCATCGAGGAAACGCCGGAGATGCGGCGCAAGTACGCTCGATTCGTCGCCCAGGAAGTCGAGAAGGACGGCCGACTTCCGCATTTCACCGCCGAGGCCGTCGAGGAGGTCATCCTCGAGGCCAAACGCCGTGCGGGTCGGAAGGGACACCTCGCGTTGAAACTCCGTGACCTCGGCGGTCTCGTTCGGGTGGCGGGCGACGTGGCCCGCGCCGCAGACAAGGAGTACACCGACCGGGAGGACGTCCTTCGGGCCAAGCGCCGCTCCCGCTCGATCGAGCAACAACTGGCCGACGATTACATCGAGCGCCGCAAGGATTACGAGTTGACCGTCAGCGAAGGGGCGGTTGTCGGTCGCGTCAACGGGCTTGCGGTCATGGGCGAAGACTCTGGAATCGTCCTCCCGGTCATGGCCGAGGTCGCGCCGAGCCAGGGACCGGGTGGGGTCATCGCGACCGGGAAGCTACAGGAAATGGCCGAGGAGGCAGTCCAAAACGTCTCGGCGATCATCAAGAAGTTCAGCGACGAGGACATCACCGAGAAAGACATTCACATCCAGTTCGTGCAAGCTGGGCAGCAAGGTGTCGATGGTGACTCCGCATCGATCACGGTCGCCACAGCCGTCATCTCCGCGCTGGAAGACATTCCCATCAAGCAGAACATCGCCATGACCGGGTCGCTGTCGGTTCGTGGCGACGTTTTGCCGGTTGGCGGGGTAACGCACAAAATCGAGGCCGCTGCGAAGGTTGGCCTGGACACAATAATCATTCCCGCTTCGAACGAACAGGACGTGATGATAGAGGACGAGTACGCGGAGATGGTCGACATCGTTCCAGTGACCCACATTAGCGAGGTGCTCGATGTTGCACTCGCCGGTGAACCGGAGAAAGACTCGCTCGTTGATCGCCTCAAGAACATCACCGGTCAGGCACTCGAGCGCGAGGTCGGTCGCGGGTCCGGCAGTCCGAGTCCGCAGTAATTGGGAGTCGTTGGCGCTTCGATTTCTCTGGCACTCGTTTTAAAGGCCCTCCAATGAACGGAGTTTTTGTTCCACGCTCGGCGGGGCTGCACTCGGCCCGTTTCTGACGCGATGATCGGGAACAAGGAGCGGAAGCGGGTTCTCGTCTACCGCCGTTCTGACCAGAATTCGGTCGTTGTCGCTTTCGGAATCGAGGCCCGAGGTCATCCGTGTCAGTTCCTCCACGGATACTTGTTCGCCGTAGGGAATTTCGCGGACGGTTTCCAGCACTGACCGCTGGTCAGTGGGGACCGTTAAGGCGATCTCGACGTCCTCGAAGTCGACGTCGTCGACTCCTTCGAGGTACCGGTCGATCCGATCGAGCAGCTCGTGAGCCGTCTCGTATCCCTCGTCCGGAACCTCGGGAAAGGAAACGCTGATGACTCGGTCGCTCGCGACCCCGAGTTGTACGAATCGTCCCAGGTAGGTCGAATCGCGGGCAAAAATTCCGGCCGGATCCTCCATGATCGTTCCCAACGACCGGTCTCACAATGAAGGTTCGGCTCCGGGGGCCACTCGAGAAACCATGGTTCCACTTCCGGGGTTCTCACTCGGTGATCACTCCTGGTCCTGCCCGACGATGGTGGTCGAAAGACCACCCGGCCGTCGCGATGCTGTGATTCGTCCGAGGCATACGGCGAAATGACGCGCTGGCACCCCCCTGATCAGCGCATTGTCACGGACGTCAAGAAGAGCAAGGCGATCAGCTGGAGCCCTCGAAGCACCACAACGACCGTTTGGATGCCCGGATCAGCTGCGTAGAGCATGTTCGCGCTGAAATAGAAGTACACGGCCACCAGATTCTCGACGAGCATGACGGCCGCAAACGCGACCAGGCCGAGCACGAGGTTGGTTCTGAAGGTTTGGTAGTTCCTGAGCCAGACGGTCCCCAGGGCGATCAACAGGACGACGTTGATCCCGGCCAGCGCGCTCGCTGCCAGGAGTTGCGTGGTCATTGCCATGGTCAATCGACGTGCTCCATGATTGTCTCGAAGGTTTCCTCGTTGTGTTCGAATCGCTCGGTCAGGAAGTACAGCTTCCCGTACTCGGATTCGCCGGGTTCGATCACGTCGTGTTCGACGAGCATGTCAAGGTGGTGGCGGACCGTGTTGTAATCAAGGCCCAACTGTTCAGCCAGTTGGTTCGCGTTTCGCGGGCGGTCGGAGAGATACTGGATGATCCTGGCCCGGTTTTGGCCACCTCGCGTGCCGGCGAACAGATACCACAGTGCCTTCTCCATCGCGAGCTACGTATCCACCGAAAGCAACGGGCAGGATTTAGCGATTGTGATTCGGTGACCGACCGCAAACTGCTCCGGGGGGTTCGAGGCGTCACTGCCTGGTGACGGACCCTGTGGGTGTCGTTTCCGCGTTGGTTTTCAGGGCGTAACTCGTGTGGTCCGCGGCATCGTTGGGGACGTCACCGACGAGTGGTTTGATCGCAAAGGGTTTTGGACCCGTTGGATCCATCCCGCCAAGGTCGGGTTCGACCGAGACGACGATCGTTGTGTTCCCATCCGCCAGGTCTGCGGGGAAATCCACCCCCATCGGGGCGTTTCGAAGCAGGTCTTCGCCCGGGAACGGTGGCCCGTCGTTGCTCCCGCTGTAATCGCTGTGGCCGTCCGCCCCCATGGGTTCGTCGAACCGTCCGGTCGAAATTGGATGCCCCTGGGTGGCGACCCACCCCTCGTATACCCATCCCGAGGGAAGTTCGGGGAGGGAAAGACTCGCTGCGGGTCCCGACGGGTTGAGGAACCACACGCCAGCCGTCTCGTGGGAATCGGCGCCGTTGGTTGGGGTCGCGAGGATGTACGAGCCTCCGGTATCCGCGAGGGAGATGGGGAACGACAGGGATGCCTCGCTCCCCTCGAAGGCCCCTTCGAGCGCGACGACCCCACTTGGACTTGGATCGCTATCGTCCGACGGTTCAATCGTCACGACGAACTTTTGGGCTCCTCGAAGGTTTCGGTCTACCGAGAGGCTGACCGAATCTCCTGGCGTGAAGGTGCCGGTCGAGACTTTTTCATCCGGGAAGATAGCCCAGCCCTCGTAGGTTCCCATATCGAGTTCCGGAAGGCCCTTTGTCGTGAGTTCGAGTTCAGTCATCTCTTCGTCCATCATCTCGTCCTCGGAGGACGTCTCCTCATCCATCATCTCATCTTCGGTCGTCGTCTCCTCATCCATCATCTCATCTTCGGTCGTCGTCTCCTCATCCATCATCTCATCTTCGGTCGTCGTCTCCTCATCCATCATCTCATCTTCGGTCGTCATTTCATCGGCCATCATCTCGTTTTCGGTCGTTGTCTGGTCGTTCGACGATGTTTCGGAGCCGTCGATTTCTGCACACCCGGCAACGCTAGTGACCGCGACCAGTCCTGCGAGTTCCAAAAACCGTCGACGGTTGGTTGTATCCATGATCGT
>JBKEGM010000084.1:0-8985 GCA_046710005.1 Natrialbaceae archaeon | reverse complement strand
GTTTCGCGCAGGACCTCGACGAGCGACTCGGGGAGGAACCGCGACGGCGGGTGGACGTCCATGATGACGGCATGCGACTCGCCGCAGTCGCAGTCGAACTCCCGTGTCCCCATCGTGAACGTCGACACGTCGACTGACTCCCCACAGGGAAGTGCGAGTTCGTCACCGTTTCCACTCCCCGGAATCCTCGGCTCTGACATGTGGCCGGCTTTGGCTTTCGTGGGGATAAGGTCCGCGGCTCTCCCAAACTGATGGTCCTGATCCCCGACGGACCGAGCTCCGCCGGACCCTCCGACGAGCGCCCGCCTTCACTGCTCAGTTCACGGCTGACCGTCGACGGTTGCGACTGGATCGTCGCCGTCAGCGGCAGCAGACCGGCGGCTCCAATGCCCATTTCGATCAGCCTGCCCACCACCGGGTGCCACGTCGGGGAATTTCGGGGTGGAGGACAACAGAAAATAGCATCGCTCGGCTGGCTAGTCTCACGCTGGTCGCAAGGCTCGCACGGTCTCCCCCTCAGCCGCATAAACGAGGTCGTCGGCCACGAGGAATCCCTCGCCGATCCCCTCGTTCGAGCGCTGCCACCGTTCGCTCCCGTCCGCCGGGTCGAAACAGTGGAGTGCCTCGTCGGTCCGCACGAGGATCGTCTCTCCAGCGACGACGGGACGGCCTGCGGGTGCTGCAAGGGTCTCCGCCGTCCAGGCCACCGCCCCGGTTTCCCGTGACAGTGCAAATAACCCCGGACCGGATCCGTCCCCGCTGTTCGGCACGTAGTAGACGTGCGTTGCGCCGCCACTCAGGTGGTAATCGCCGCCGGTCGCGAACCCGTCCCGACCTGTCGTCCACCCGGGACCATGGACGATCCCGAAGAAGGGATCCACGCCATAGACCGTTCCATTGAGAGCGAACTGTTCCGCCGGGAAGTCGTTTCCTCGTTGAGGTTCGTTCGCCACGGCACCTGTATCGGGATTGAAACGCCAGGGGATGCGGCCATTGGTCCCAGTCGAAAGGAACACCGATCCGTCGCTCGCGAATAGTCGCGGGGACCACGGATCTCGTATCGCCGTTCGCCACCGTTGTTTGCCGTCGGCCAGCCCGAGCGCGACGACGGCGGGAGACCCAGCGCCGGACCCGGATAGCCAGTACGCCCCGTGGGCTGCTACTGTCAGTGTCGCTCGGGTCCCTGGACCAGGACCCGAGTCGCGGGAATCGACTCGGTTGGGCGTTTCGGTCCGCCAGGCCTCGCTGCCGTCCGCCGTCGCGAGTGCGACGATCGACGAGCCCGTCGGAACGAAGAGTTGACCCCCCAGTACGCGCGGCTCGTGCGCTGTCTTGCCGACCGACCGTCGCCAGCGCTCCTCGCCGGTACGAGCGTCCAGGGCCAGAACGGTCCCGTTTTCACCCCCGACGAAAAGCGTCTCGTCAGCCAGCACCGGCGCCGACAGGATTTCGTCACCGGAGACGGCCCAGAGTTCGTGGACCGGGTCGGTCGGACCGGCGGCCTCCGGGGCGAAGTTGCTGCGACCCGAATCGTGGGCCGGCATCGGCCACCGGGATTCGATTCTGGTCGGCGGGTCCGGTTCTTCGACGGCCGTCGTCGACGGCGTCGATTCGGTCGACGTCGTTGTCGGTCGCGTGGTCACCGGCGTAGAGCCAGTTTCGGACGACGTCGATGTGGACGATTCCTGCGTTGTGTCACCGGTCGCGTCGTCGTCCGTGGTGCAACCCGCGATCACCACCGTGCCAATGGCGGCCAGGACGGCACGACGGGAACGATGGGCGGGCATGGTTGGTAGTTCCCTCATCGGTTGGCAAAGGTTTTCTGCTGGGTAAAAACGAGGATTCAGCGGGAGGAACCGGGCCCGATCGGTGATTCTCTCGATCGGCGTCGAGGGTACCCTCTTTTGAGGACGGCCGTCGAACGGACGACCATGGATGGCGACGAACTCGCGTCCCGGATCGACCACACTGTACTGGGCCCTGAGACGACGCTCGCGGACGTCGAACGGCTCCTGGACGAGGCACGTGAATACGGAATGAACGCCTGCATCCCACCGTGTTACGTCGACGCGGCGAACGAGTATGCACCCGACACCCTCCTGGCCACAGTAATCGGGTTCCCTCATGGCCAGAACGATCCCGACGTCAAACGCGATGAAGGGGTCACCGCCTGGAAGGCCGGCGCCGACGAACTCGACGTCGTCATCAACGTTGGCCGGCTCAAAGCCGGCGATGACGACGCCGTCCGGGATGAAATCGCCGAAATCGTCGCCGCCGTCCCGATCCCGGTGAAGGTCATCATCGAGACGGGACTGCTCACCGACGACGAGAAACACCGGGCGTGTGAAGCCGCACGCGAGGCGGACGCCGACTTCGTGAAGACCTCGACCGGGTTCGCCGAGGGCGGGGCGACCGTCGCGGACGTCGAACTGATGAGCGAATACCTCCCGGTCAAGGCCAGTGGCGGGATCGGGTCCTGGGAGAAAGCGAACGCGATGTTCGATGCCGGTGCCAAACGGATCGGCGCCTCGAGCGGTGTCGCGATCGTCGAGGGGTTCGACGGGGAATAACTGAAAAGGGACCCAGAAGCGAAAGACTGCGGCCGATGAAGAAACGGTTCGGAATTCGAACGGACGGACGTTATTCGGATCGCCGACGGGAGATCAACGCCAGACTGGCAAGGAGCGCCACCAGTCCGACGCCAAGGCCGAACCCCGGCATGCCGGAAGAGCCGTCCTCGTCCGAGCCCGCTGTCGTCTGCGTGGTCTCAGTCTCGCTCCCACTCGTCGTAGAACTACTATCGGAGGAATCGTCATCGGAGGATTCGCTGTCGGATGAATCGCTGTTGGACGATTCCGAATCCTCGGGCGGTTCGACGCCGAGGAACTCGGCAGCGCTCGTCATGTCCATCGAGGGGAACTCCCGATCCCACTCGCCCGGAAGCTTGATCTCGGTGTCGTCGTCGGCGATCTCCAGACTTCGAATATCGGATTCCGTGGGGTCGTCGCCCGTAAGACCCTCAACACGAACGTAGGTGGCCTGTGAACCGTCTTCAGGCTGGCTGACGACGCTTCGGACCGAATAGTCGTAGGTTTCCGCCATCATGTCAGCAAACGTTGACGCGTTGGCGAATTTCGCCCCCGCTTCCACACGAACCTGACCCTCCTGAGCGGAGACGTCCATCTTCGCCCGCTCGAAGTCGGCCTGGCGGAACGTTTCAACGGCGTCCGTCAGTTCATTCGGAGCGTCAGTGCCGGTCGTTCCGGGAGCGAACATCTGGGCGAGGAGATCCTCGTCCGACATCGTCACTTCGAGGTCGGCCGTCACTTCGCCGTCCGTCGTGGACGCCGTCATCCGGAGCTCGTAGGTCGTCGTTTCGATCCCGCGCTCCTCGAGGGCCGAGACGTACTCGGCCCAGTTTTCGCTCTCGCTCTCGCTCTCGAGGGAGACCGACGTGGTGCCGTCCTCCTGGGCAGTGAGTTCGCCTTGCCAGGAAGCCGCCTGTACCACCCCGGCCTCCTGGCTCGCCTCGAGTTGTTTGCGCGCACGATCGATTTGCTCCTGTGTCGATTCGGGCATCTCTTCGGCCGATTCGGCCAGGTCGATGAGGGCGAGGGCGACCGTGTCGAAGTTTTCGAGTTGGACGTCCCAATTGGCGTTCATGCTCTCATCGTCGATCGAGACGGCCCCCGAAACGCGTTCGAACTCGAGTTCCTGGAGTCGCTCGCTAATTTCACGTGCCTCGGTTTCAGTAAGTGAGAAGTTCTCGGCGTCAGCGAGCCCCTGCGTTAATTGCTGCGTCACCGCCTCGTGGATGTTCCGGTACTCGATCGTGTATTCGATGTCGAGTCGATAGGTGTTCTCGCCCGATTCGGAGAACTCGTGGGCGTCGATCGTCACCTCACTTTCGCCACCCAATTGCGCGGCGAGCAGACCGTACTGGTTTTCGAGGGTCCGTGTGGCGTTCTCCTCGGTGTCCCATTGCTGGCGAGCGTAGTAGCTGACCTGATAGTCCTGGGAGACGTCGACCGTGTATCCCGAGTCAGTCTCCGTAATATCGACGCTGTGGTCCATCGGACCCATGGCGGCCACACTCGGCACATCGGACACGGTAGCGCTCCCGGAGAAGTCGAAGCTACTGGCCGTCGAGCGCAGCTGACCATTGGTCGAGATCGTGCCCGTTTGGGTCGTCGAATCCTCGGCGTCGACGACCGCGTCGAGTGCGAACGAGGAGGTTGCCTCCGACGATGTGCGAGTAACGTCAGCACTCGCCTCGAGCGATTGCAGTTCGTCCGGTTTTGGGGCCGTCATCGACCCATCGGCGACGAGTTCCTCAGTGCCGAGGGCGGCCGTCGCCGTCCCGCTGACCTCAGACTCGAGTTCGTCGGTGACCAGCATGTGCATGAGCCCTTCGCCCATGTCCATGCCGAGTTCCATCCTGGTGCTCTCGTTGGTCTCCTCGTCATAGACCAACACCGAGTCGCCGTCCTCGGTGACGTAGATGGTATCTGCTGGATCGACGTCAGTCGTATTGTTCACGGCCTGCTGGTTGAAGTTGAGCTTCTGTTCGTCATGAGCCCCATCAAAGTGGGCTGGCGCCGTCGCGGCAGCACTCGCAGGGACCACCACGAGCATCAGGGCGACAAGAATCGTCCCAATCGTTCGTCGTCTCGAATTCGGCATGTTCGAACACCAATTATAGAGTACCCGGAATAAAGGTTTCCGCTTGGAGAACACCGTGTCATGAATTGACTAGCGATTTTCATGATACCTGTGCCGTTCACCGTGCCGGTTCGTCGGGCTTTTGCTTACGTGGCGCAAAGTCGCCCCAGAGCGACATGGCCCGGTACCACATCGAGACGTACGGGTGCACCTCGAACCGCGGCGAAAGTCGCGCGATCGAGCGGCGCCTCCGGGATGCGGGTCATCACCGGGTTGAGGGGCCCGAGGACGCGGACGTGGCTATCCTCAACACCTGTACGGTCGTCGAAACGACCGAAGACAGAATGCTCCGCCGGGTCAGGGAACTCGACGCTGAGACGGCCGACCTGATCGTCACCGGCTGCATGGCACTGGCCCAGGGCGAGGCCTTCGAGGCGGCCGGCGTCGACGCCCGGATTCGCCACTGGGACGACGTTCCCGAGGCCGTCGGGAACGGTGAGTGCCCGACGACGACCCCCGACGCCGATCCGGTGCTTAACGGTGTGATCGGTATTCTGCCCATCGCCCGCGGTTGCATGTCCGACTGCTCGTACTGCATCACCAAGCACGCAACCGGGAAAATCGACTCGCCGCCGATCGAGCGCAACGTCGAGAAGGCCCGATCACTGATCCATGCGGGTGCGAAAGAACTCCGGATCACCGGCCAGGACACCGGCGTCTACGGGTGGGACGACGGGGAGCGAAAACTCCATGAACTCCTCGACCGGATCTGTGCCATCGATGGCGACTTCCGAGTGCGCCTTGGCATGGCCAACCCGAAAGGGATCCATGGGATTCGCGAGGAACTGGCGCAGGTGTTCGCCGAAAACGAGGAACTCTACGACTTTATCCACATCCCGGTCCAGTCGGGATCGAACGACGTGCTCGGGGACATGCGCCGCCAGCACCAGGTCTCGGAGTTCCGCGAGGTCGTCGAGACCGTCGACGAGTATCTGGACTACTGGACGCTCTCGACGGACTTCATCGCTGGCTTCCCGACGGAGACCGAGGCCGATCACGAACAGTCGATGACACTACTGCGCGAGATCCGCCCCGAGAAGCTCAACGTGACCCGCTTCTCGAAGCGACCGAACACGGACGCGGCCGACCTAAAGGGTCTCGGCGGGCAGACGAAGAAGGACCGCTCCTCGGCGCTGACGGACCGCAAGATGGAGATTATGGGCGAGGTCTATGGGGCGATGGTCGGCGATGAACGTGAGGTCCTCGTCGTTCGGGAAGGGACGGAGGACTCCGTGAAGTGCCGTGACCAGGCCTACCGCCAGATCGTCGTGCCCGAGGCCGGGGGGTACGGTCTCGAACCGGGCGACTTCACGAGGGTCGAGGTGACCGGACACAACACGGTATACGCCGTCGGGGAACCGGTCTGAAGATGGTCTGGCGTCGAGGACAATTGACAGCCAAAGAGGTGGAGGGGCCGTCCGAGTCGAAATCCTCGCTACTGATCGTGTCCGCGGATGCACCATCTTTTGACACAACTTTGCATGGTCGACGCGATCAAGATGGTCCGCCACTCGAGAGTCGACTTCGTCAACGGGACTGACCCCGTGCTCTTTCGATCGCTTCCTCGGCCTGGTCCGGCTCTTCGATGTCCTGGAACCGAATCTCGGTCATCGTCGGGTTCCCGCCACCTGCCGAGATTCCCACCGTCCCTAGTCCGACGAGGGATTCGACGACCGAGTGCTTCCTGCCCACCGCCGAAATATCCTCAATGCTGACGCTGGTTCGTTGTAAGGAAAGGAACCGGTACTCGCTGGTGATGCGCTCGGTGGTCACGTAGTACGTCGTCAGCGAATTCCTCCAGTATCGCACGAGTCCGGTGAGCGTGAAAAACAGAACCCCGGAGAACGAAAGAGTCGGGTACACGTAGGGGAGGTACGTACCAAACAGGAGGTAAATGGTGACGAGGAAGAACCCGCCGCCGATCAGCAGAAACGCCTTTGCCGCGAGCTGATTCGGGTGGAACGTAGCGAGCACGCGCTCGTCGAACGTCTTCATTTCCGGCGCCATCCATCGAACGTAGAAGCCGAGGAGGATGACGAAAATACCGAGGAGGATGAACGGGGTGGCGAGCGAGTTCGGAAGATCGGGTGCCGCAACGGCCGTGTAGACGCCGAGACCCGTTATCGGTCCCCCCACGGCGATTCCCCACATGGCGGGTTTTCCACGAGCCATCTTACGTTCCCCGCACCATCTGGACGAACGAGAGAATCATACTCACGATCGTGACCACGATGCTGGCAACCGTGACCGTATCGCCCCCGGAGAGACCGCCAAGTGGAGAGCCCTCCCCATTCGATAGGAAACCCCGCTTGGGGCGGGTTTCGCTGTCGAGGGACCGACCGTTCTCGGTAGTTGGCCGTGGACTGCCCTCCTCCTTCGACACGTCGGTAGTGGTCCTAGCCGGGGTCTGACTCGGCGAAACACCACCGCCGTTGTCCACCAGGTAGAGGGTCCCGCGGTGGTTGACGAGGATCCCTTCGGGAGTGATGATGGGGTCGGAGGCGGCGATGCGTGGCTTCTCACCGAGTGTCGCCGGGAGTTCGAACGTCCAGCGTTCGACTCCGTCCTCGGCGCTCAGGGCGACGAGGTTCCTGTCCGCGACGAGATAGACCCGGCCACCGGTGGTGGTAATACCGGACGCAACTCGGGATGCCGGGTACGTCCACTCGACGTCCCCATTGACGGGGTTCAACCCGCGGTACATCAAGGAGGAGGAGCCACTATGGACGGTGAACACGCGACCGTCGCCGACCGTGGGTGGGTGGTTGGAAGCACCGCTCTGTTGCCAGTCCCGACTTCCGTTAGTACTGGAAAACCGGAACGTGCCCCAGGGTTCGGACAGTATATACGCGCCTGATTTGCCAAGAGCGGGGGGCGAGAACATCCCCCCTGGGGAGTTCGGCTCTCTATTGAATGATTCGGTCCACAAGACGCTTCCGTCACTCGTTGCAAGGCCCTTCGCCCGGTTGTCGGGGTGGGTCGTCGACAGGTTTACCACCAGGGTTTCCCCTTTGACAGCAGGCGTGGGGCGGCCGGAGGGCTGGTTTCGTATTCCGTTTTCGTCGGCCGTTTGCGAGAACGTCCAAAGCGGCTCACCCGACCCCGAACTGAAAGCGTGAACCCGGTGTTCCGCGTTGAACCGATCGACCTCCCTGGTGAACCCGATGTACACCCGGTTTTCTGTTACCGCGGGAGTTGAGGTGTATATCCCCGAGAGCTTCCTGCTCCATTGTTCTTCGCCGGATCCTACGTCAATCGCCCGGAGGTACCCCGCCCGCGTCCCGATGTAAACGAGTCCGTTGCCCACTGCGGGCGCGAGCTGGACCGGACCGGACGCACTGTACCGCCAGTTCAGGTTCCCAGTCGCCAGGTCCCGAGCCTGCAGGTTGCCGCTCTCGTCGCCGAAGTATACGGTCCGTCCCGCGACGACCGGATGCATCTGGTTCAGCCCGACTCCGGTCGACCATCTAACACGGGACGGTTTCTCCGGGTCAGCCATACCTGATCTCCCGGTTCGCTGGATATCCCCGTGGTACTGGGACCACTCCCCGTCTTCTGACTGCGCGGTAGCCGTCCCACTCGCCAGTGCAAGACCACTAATCGAGGCGAAGGCACAGGCCCCACGTATCGCTTGTCGCCTCGTCGTTCGAACTGCCGAAAGCTCGCCCGCCGGAAATTCGGTTCCCCACCCCCGAGCGTTCGTATCGGTCGAATCTCCCCCCATATTTTGATTGCTACCTAATGACGACCACAGTGAATGTTACTCAGTCCCCCTCTACAGTGACCCTTGTTAGGTAATGACATGCAAAAACGGTTGGGATCGAAAATCACGACAGGTCACTCCCGGAGGGCTGATCGCCGTGTCCGCGGAACCGCCGCCTGAGTTGCTTGAAATCCCGTGCTGAGTAGTATCTCTCCATTCATCAGTGGAAGTCTGACGGAACGGGGGAACGACGTTCAATTGGACGAGAATGACGACCTGAAACAGAAAACGAGCAGTTGCGCGAGCGACTGAACGCGGGCGATGAGCTACCCGCCGACCCAGAGCCCGGTGAAGAGCCCCCAGCGCGGGCCGGCGACTGCCGAAGTCCCCCGTTTGGATTCTTGATCCATTGTCGGTAACGTGCTCCCATACCCAGGGACACACTGTCGAGACCAGTAGACCGATGTGCCAGGTTCGAAACCTATTGGACAGTTCGTATCGAAACCGTGGAAAGCCGGTCCAGCCGAGACAGGCCCGCAGTAAGGGCCGAAACCGTCACC
>JBKEGM010000083.1:0-9059 GCA_046710005.1 Natrialbaceae archaeon | reverse complement strand
GTCGGTCGGTTGGTATTCGAGGGTTGTCGCCACTTCGTTCGCGACCGTCGCGCCGAACTCCCGCTCCAAGAGGTGCAGGGCCAGGTCGATCCCCGAGGTAACACCCCCGGCCGTGAGGACGTCACCGTCATCGACGACACGGGCGTCGACCGTTTCGGTGTACTCCGCGAGCGGGCCGATCGCGCTCCGATGGGTGGTCGCCGGTCGTCCGTCGAGGATGCCCTCAGTCGCGAGGATCATTGCGCCGGTACAGACCGAGGCGACGGTCGTCCCAGCCTCATGGGCGCCGGCGATAACTGTCGGGAGGGTGCCGTCCTCGACGGCGTCTCGGACTCCGCCGCCGTCGGACCACCCGCCACCTGGCATGACGAGCAGATCCGGGTCGCCGAGGATCCCGTCGGGTTCGACGCGGAGGCCGTGGCTGGCGGTCACGATGTCGGTCGGTTCGACCGTCACGAGGCCAACGGTCAGGGCCGCACCAACGTCCGCGCCGTTCTGGAAGACCTCGTACGGGCCCACGGCGTCGAGTTCGTCGAACCCATCGAACAGGGCGATTTCGACGTCCAGCATGGACCGGTTTGAGGGACGGGAGGACAAATCGGTTCGGTTTCGTTGGTATATCCAATGCCCATTACGGCTAAGTAGTCACCCGTCTAAATGGTACATATGTGGCGTCCCCGGGAAGAGGGGGGAACGGTGACCTGTATCGCGTGTGGGGAGACCCTCCAGCGATCGGCGGCACGGGAGTACGACAAACTTAGTGACCGGTGGGATCGTCGGGACAAGGAGTTCGAATACCTCTGTAAGTCGTGTTACCGGGAACTATGTCACCAGCCCCGGGACGGTCTGGAGGACCTGCTCGTTGAGGCCGACGCGGGGGAGGTCGATCGTGAGGTCTTCCTCGCCCGCTTTGCTCGAGCCATGGGGGACGAACACGGCTCGATCGAGGAGTAGACGCGAACTGGACTGAACCCCTGGGATGGCGGCGATACGTTTTCCTTCCCGACCCCCGTAGCCTCTGGCATGACGAATGACGCCCAGGCGGAGGCCGGCACCACCGAAGGGCAAGGGCCGGTCGAGATCGACGAGGAGATGGCCCGACACCTCGAGAACAAACGCGAGGAACTGTTCGAGAAGTTCGAGATCCCCGACGCGTTCCCCGAGGCAGTCATTGAAGAGGCCGAACGCCGGACTGAGGACGTCCAGGCCGAGATTACGGACGAAATAGACGAGCGCGAAGACCTTCGGGACATGACCACCTGGACGACGGACCCGATCGACGCCCAGGACTTCGATGATGCGCTCTCGATCGAAGAACGAGACGACGAGTACGTTCTGTGGGTCCACATCGCCGACGTTAGCCACTACGTCACGCCAGACACGGAAATGTGGGCGTCAGCGAAACGCCGTGCGAATACCGTCTATCTCCCGGCCTACACCGTCCACATGCTGCCGCCGATCCTTGCAGAAACGGTCTGCTCGCTCGTGGCCAACGAGGATCGACTCGCCCATACGGTCGAGATGCATCTCGACAAGGAGAACCTCTCCTACGAGACCATCGATATTTACAAGTCAGTCATCAGGAGCGACGCCCGCCTCACCTACACGGAGGCCGAGCGCCTGCTCGACGAGCCCGAGACGGCCGGCGACCTGCTCGAGGACCCCGAGGTGGATCTGGCCGAAAAGAACGAACTGGTCTGGCAACTCGCGGACCGGATGCACGAGCAGCGGAAAGAAGACGGTTCACTCGTGCTCAACCCCAAGCGCGACCGCGCGCACACGATTATCGAGGAATGCATGCTGAAGGCCAACAAGGCCGTCACGCACGAACTCATGTGGGATCGCGGCGTCGAGGCGATGTACCGGGTTCACCCACAGCCCAGCCCGGAGGAGTGGGACGAAGCCCTTACCGAAATTCAGGAACTCGACGGCGTGTCGATCCCCGGGGACGCCTGGGACGATCCGCGAAAAGCCGTCAACGCCACCCTGGAGCAAGCACCCGGGCGCCAACTCGACAAGATCCAGTGGGCCGTGATGAAGGTGATGCCCCGCGCCAAGTACATGAACGACCCGTTCGGCGGCCACCACGCGCTGAACTTCGAGATCTACGGCCACTTCACGTCGCCCATCCGCCGGCTCTCGGACCTGATCAACCACTGGATCGTGCACACGAATGACGTCCCAGAGAACCTCGTCGCGCTCTGTGATCTCGCTTCGGATCGCCAGAAGGACGCCGAACAGTGCGAACGGGAGTACAAGAAATTTCTCGAGGAGGTCGGCCTCGATCCTTCGGCAGTCAATAATCGGGGCATCGAGGTCGTCGAGGAAGAGTAGCAACGCGGGGACATCGGTTCGTTAAAGGCCGGGTTGTCCTTGAAAAGCGCGAGTTACGATGTGGGCGGCACAACGAAGGGCATGGCAGGCCGGTGGCGGGTCGTTGAAACCCCGATCCCCCATCGGCCGGATTGGTCTACGTTCTCCCGTCGCATATCTTTTTCTACTGGTTGTGGGCTGATCGCACACACCTATCAGAACGGTCGGCCATGGGACTAAAGAGACCGGACCGTCTACCACCACTAAATGCGAGTTCGAAATCTGGCACCCGACGAGGAGGCCGTGTCCTCGGTCATCGCGGTTGTGTTGATGGTGGCCTTGACCATCGTTCTCGCCGCGAGCGTCGGGGTGTTCGTCCTGGGAATCGGGCAAGAGGCGACAAGTGCGGCCCAGTCACCGAACGTGAAGTACGCGACGGAGTTTACCGACGGTGCTAACGATACGGACGATAAACTCGACATAACGGTCAAAGGTGGAGATACGGTGGAAGCAGAAAACTTGGAAGTTATCATCGGTGGGGCCACTGCGTGGGAGAGTGGATCCGCTGTAACAGCGAACAATTTCAGCGATGAGAATGGATGGTCAGACGAAATTAAAAGTGGCGACACGTTAAACCTCGAAGAAGATGGTAATGACGAAATAGGCTCCGGCGATCGCCTCATGATCGTCTGGAGGACCGAAGACACGTCCACAATCCTCCTGGATCGAACGATCTGAATCAATACCCTGAGATGAATTCCCCGACCCGGTTACTAAAGGACGGCCGTGGCACTGCGGCTCCGTTTGCCAATATTGCAATGACCCTGGTTCTTCTCGTTACCGTCCTGATCGTCGCGGCTGTCCTCTTCGACATTGTCTATTCGGGCCTGAGTATTGTCGAGGAGGTTCTTCGTTTCCTCCCGGGCGTTCAGCCACCCTAGCGACGAGGATTTTCCGGCTGGGATACATCGCGAGGTCGACGGAACCTCGAAACGGTTATCCGGATTGGCCCGGCACAACCGGGTATGCTCAAGGTCGGTATCAACGGTTACGGCACGATCGGCAAGCGCGTCGCCGACGCGGTGAGGGCCCAGCCCGACATGGTGGTCGTCGGCGTAGCGAAAACGCGGCCAAACTTCGAGGCGGAGGCGGCGGTCGAGAACGACTTTTCGCTGTACGCAGCGATCGAGGATCGGATGGACCAGTTCGACGAGGCCGGGATCGACCTCGCTGCCCACGTCGAAGAACTGATCGACGAGAGCGACGCGATGGTCGACGCCACCCCGTCCGGAATCGGGGCAGACAACACCGAATTGTACGAGAAATACGACACACCCGCACTCCTGCAGGGCGGCGAGAGCCACGACGTGGTCGACGTGAGTTTCAACGCCCGGGCGAACTACGACGAGGCTCGCGATGCGGATCTCGTCCGCGTCGTCTCGTGTAATACGACGGGGCTCTCTCGTCTCGTCGCGCCCCTCGAGGAGGAGTACGGCATCGAGAAGGTGCGCGCCACGCTCGTCCGTCGGGGCGGTGACCCGGCCCAGACCGGTCGCGGCCCGATCAACGACATCCTCCCGGACCCGGTCACGCTGCCCTCACACCATGGCCCGGATGTAAAGACCATCTTCCCAGACCTCGCCATCGACACGCTGGGGCTGAAGGTCCCGGCGACGCTGATGCACATGCACTCGATCAACGTCACGCTGGAGACGGCCCCGCGGGCCAAGGACGTTCGGGAGCTTCTGGCGGGCGAGGAGCGCACCTTCCTGATCCCCGAGCACATGGACGTCGACGGCGCTGGCAAGCTCAAGGAGTTCGCCCTCGATAGGGGTCGCCCCCGAGGCGACATCTGGGAGAACGCTATCTGGGGCGAGTCCATCTCGATGGAGGGCAACGATCTCTATCTGTTCCAGGCAATCCACCAGGAATCGGACGTCGTGCCCGAGAACATCGACGCCCTGCGGGCGGTCACTGGACAGGCCGATCGCGAGGAAAGCATGGAGACCACGAACCAGGCGCTGGGCATCGGCCTCTAAAGGAGTCGAGTTGTCGTTTTTCGGTGGGGTTTGTATGACTGACCCCAATGGGCAGACCTGAGGGTATTTTCCGCCCGAATCACCATCGCGCCCGACGAGGAAGGAGAGCACTATCCCCAGCAGCGGCGTAAGGAAAATGACCAGCGCCCAGAGGAACGCGCTATTCGAACTGTTCACGGCGGCGTCCTTGGAGGGCCACATGGGAGGGCGATCGCAACAATGAGGCCACGAGGAGAACTATCGCTCCGGCACCAACTCCTGGCAGACGATCAATTGGAATGAGTCACTTTCGACCCCCGTCTCTGGTGTTTGTGGCCAGTGATTCAGCTTCGTATTGCTGATTTGTCCCGAGCGGTTCCGTTGCCGTATCAGGTGGTCGCCGGCGTCGGAAGGGTTTTGGATGCCGCCGCCCGTACTCGATTATATGAGCCGTGACGACCGCGACGACCCTTTCGATGACCTCTTCCGCGAGATCGAACGGATGATGAACGACATGATGAGTGGGGACTTCGACCGCGAGATGGAATCCGCGGGCGAGGCTCCGGTTAGTACCGACACACACGTTGACGTCCAGGAGTACGACGACGAGGTTCGCGTGGTCGCCGACATTCCGGGTGTCGAAAAAGAGGACATCACGCTCAAGTGCGATGGCAAGGCCCTGACGATCCGCGCCGAGAGCGAGCGCCGCAGTTACGACGAACACGTCTCCCTGCCGACCGCCGTGGACGAACACTCCGCGAGCGCGACATACAATAACGGCGTCCTCGAGGTGGTGCTGGAAAAAACCGAAGCCTCCACAGATATCGACATCGAGTAAGCGAACAGGTCGCGGTCGGGTTTCCGTGTCGCTCTTTTACCATTTCCGGGACCGGACGAGCGCCGCCAGTCGGTCGTAGAAGTCGGGTTCGTACTTCGTGGCCGCGTCGATCGTCGGTCGGGCGTTGGTTTCCGTAATGACCACTCGATCGTCCGTTTCTAGGAGGTCGACGCCGAGGATGTCGATGTCAAGTTCGTCGGCCACCCGTTCGACCAATTCGCGGCGCTCGTCGCCGAAGTCGACACCTGTCGCCTCGCCACCGCGGTGAACGTTGTGTTTCCAGCGTCCCGGATTCCCATCGGTTCCACCGGAAACTGCATAGAGTCGACGCTCCACAGCCCCGGCATAGTGTCCATCGAGAACCATCGCCCGATAGTCCATGGCGTCAGGGAGGAACTCCTGGAGCAGAAACGACTTGTCACCGGTCGCCCGGTAGTCGTGGACCAGATCCAGGTAGTCACAGATTCCGAGCACGGAGTCGGGGTCCTCGGCCTTGGCGACGCCGGTCCCTCGCGTCGTCGAGTTCGGTTTGACGACCAGTGGGTACCCCAGGCGGTCGGCCGCCTCCAGGATTTCCGCCTCCTCGACGGGAGAGGAAAGCATGACAGTCTTGGGTACCGGGATTCCCGCCTCGGAGAGGCGAGCAATAACACCTGCTTTGTTTCGCGAACGCAGGACAGCGTCTCGACCGTTCACCCATGGAACGTCGATCGCGGCGTCAAGAACGGCACCCTCCATGAGTCGCCCGGGGTAGACGAAGCCGACGTCGATCGCGTCGGGATCGATCTCAGGTCCCGCCCTGGCAGGGCTTGCCAGTGGGAACGACCGTCCTGTCGCAGGGACGTGCTCGAGTTCGACCCCTCGTTCAGCGAGTGGCGTCGCCATCCGCTCGAAGCTTTCCGCGCGGTTGACGACCGCGAGCGTGATCATACCCGTGCGTCGTGACGGAACGGGAAAAAGGGGACGACGCTTCAGGCGATGAGGTTCTCTTCGCCGCGCTCGACGACGACCCGGGCGGGCGGCGAGATTTTGTTGTAGGCGCGGCGGAACGCTTCTTTGAGGTGGTCAGCGTCCTCGACGCTACACCAACCGGTGAAGATCCTGTCGCCCTTCTGGATCCTGGCGGCGGTCCCGACGATCTTGCCGAACGACTGGCGCATGCCGTCGGAGACGCGGTCGGCCCCAGCCCCAGTCGCCTGCTTGTTTTCGCGCAGGACCTCGTGGGGGAACTTCCTGAGGATCATCTTGTAGTTGTTCTCGCCGGCTTCCTTGAGCATGTGGCGGTTGGCCGAGAGGCGAGAGGCCTCGAGCGAACCGTGGCGGATCTGGACCGCTTCTTCGGTGACGAGGCTGATCTGGATGGGATAGTCATCGGGGTCGGCGTCCCCGTCGCCCATCTTGTGCTGTGCGATTTTCGATCCCGGGATGCCCGTGATATACTCCCGACGAGTGTATGACGGCCCCTCGATATCACGGTACATAGAGGCGGGCTTCTCTGACATGGTTATTACGCGAGTCTGAGTCGGACTGAAAGGATAAACCCTTCGAAGCACGGAGACGAGCGCCGGCGTGTGGCGAATTCACAGGCCATCGAGGCAGCTAGCGCCGTCCGGACACTGATCACGCTCCCAGTTCGTCAGCGGGGAGGGTATCCTTGACGATCGCCACAATGGCGCGACGGAGTCGTTCCATCACGGCCTGGTCGGAGACCCCGAGTTCGTCCGCGAGTTCCTGGGTCGAACACTCCCTCGGAATGTCGTAGTATCCCCGGCGGACGGCCAGCCGAATCGCTTCGCGCTGGGGATCGGTCAGCCCATACAGCGGACCGACGTCCGCTTCAGTCGGGTTGTATATCCGCGTCATCGCCAGCGGTATCCCCGCTTCCTCACAGTGCGTCGTGAACTCGTTGAGGGCAGCGTGGGAGGGAAATCGCAATTCCAAGTCCCAGACGTCGGGGTGGCCGACGGCGCTCAATAGTTGGCCGTCGTGCTCGTCAATACCACGGAAGACGAGATCCCGGTTCGCGTCCCAATCCAGCGTGAAGAGCGTCCGGCCCTCGAACACCTCAACCACAGCCGTGTCGTTGACGGCCGGGTGGCCATGGACGGCTTCGACGAACGACTCCTGCATCGAATTGTAGGCCCAGAAGAGCGGAACGGTGACGCCACCAGTCGGGATGAGACTCTCGAGTTCGATGGCGGATGCCGCCTCGACAGTGAGGATCCGTCCGAGTTCGAAGTCGTCGGACGCCACCCGAAACTCCGCGATTACGGTCACGACGGGATCTTGTGAGCATGGTTGACCATGCAAGGCTAAAAGAGTGTGGCATGGAACGGCATGGGCATCCGAACCGATCGCGACCCACCACTCCAGACGCTCTCTTTCGGGACCGTCACCCGTCGCCGAGGGACGATCGAAATCGAGGCCTGGTACACCACCCCCGCGGGTTATCCGGCTCCATGACGAATGCCCGCTATGGCGACCGTAATGGAGTTCACGAGTCCAGCAGGCGAGTTTCCGCTGGGGACGGTCTTCGAGAACCTGCCGGCGGCGAAAGTCGAACTGGAGCGACTCATTCCATACCAAACCCTGATCATCCCGTACTTCTGGGTCCGTGGGGCGGAGGCCCAAGACATCGAAGCCGCGTTCGAGACCCACGCCGGCGTGACCGATATCGAGCTCATCGACAACGTCGAGGACGAGTACCTGATGCGCGCCGAATGGGAGCGGGAGTACGTCGGCGTCTTGAGCGCCCTCGCCGAGACCAACATCGTCGTCCTCGAGGGGGTCGGAACGAAGGACGGGTGGAAGTTCGAAGTCCGGGGCGAGGATCGGGAGTCGATCAGCGAGTTCCGAATCTTCTGCCAGGAGAAGGACATCCCGATCGACATCACGTCCGTGCACGCGCTCCTCCCGATCCAGGGGAACGGTTACGAGTTGACCGACGCCCAGCACGAAGCCCTGGTCATGGCCTACAAACGCGGGTACTTCGACTCACCGCGCAAGGCGTCGCTGGAGGACCTCGCCGAGGAACTCGGTATCACCCAGCAGTCGTTGTCGTCCCGCCTCAGGCGCGGCCATCGACGGCTCATCGGTGCGACCCTCCCAGAGGA
Source organism: Natrialbaceae archaeon (assembly GCA_046710005.1). Taxonomy (GTDB): domain Archaea; phylum Halobacteriota; class Halobacteria; order Halobacteriales; family Natrialbaceae; genus DATFIX01. The sequence continues at coordinate 777 of JBKEGM010000083.1, read as the reverse complement.
GTAGTTCCGACCATCCACCTCGACTATTTATACCCCCTGTATTATCAGTAGAAGCATTAACCCGGCTCAGGCCGATACCTCGACGTAATAAATGGCCTCCAGGCAAGCACGTAGCGAGCGAAATTCGGTGATGGCTCTTCAGGACCTAGGAACGTCCCATTTCGCGTTCGAATTGGGCCACGAACGGCAGGCCGACCATGGTGAGGGGGTTCCCCACCAATGAGCGTCGAAGAGCCGTCGATCACGTCCCAGGAGAAATTGAACGAGGAACTGAAGGCGCTCCTCCGTCGAGCACACAACAACGGCATCGACGTCAGGGGCGGATGGGAGTGTCGCAACGGTGAGGAGCATCCCGACTGGGACCTGATCATCACCGAAGTGCAAAAGAACGAGAAATCGGAGTAAACGAAGAGAACCCTGACCGGACCGACACCCGGATCCAGCTCAGGCGAGCAGGTCTCGCACGGCGTCGGTCCGCAACTGCCACCGGTCCGTTCGGGCGAGCGCCGTTTCGGGACTTCCGTCACCCCTTGTGACGTTTCGTCTGCAGCCCTCATTGCGGCGGCCGGCGCCTCGAACGCGATGGTGCTGAATCCCAGACGCTCGAGGAGAGCACGGATCAACTACCCCTTGAGCCGAAAGAACTCTCAGGTGCCGTGCGTGGCTTCCCCAAGCCCCACAATCACGGCGGCCGCGATGTCGCCGGGGTCGATCCAGGATTCGGCGAGCGGAACGGCGGGGTCGGTCGTCTCAAGCGTCACCGCCTACTCGCGCATC
>JBKEGM010000082.1:0-9238 GCA_046710005.1 Natrialbaceae archaeon | reverse complement strand
GAGGCTGACGGCATCACGCTTCACCGGATCGACGACTACGTCTGGGAAATCGAGCAAGAGGGGGAGATGCGCGTTCCGGCGCGAGTCTTCGCCAGCAAGGAGTTACTCGACGAAATCAGCGACGACCTGACGCTCAACCAACTCACGAACTCGACGCATCTCCCTGGAATCACCAACTACGCCGTCTGCATGCCCGACGGTCACCAGGGATATGGTTTCCCGGTCGGGGGCGTGGGGGCCACGGACGCCGAAACGGGTTGTATATCGCCTGGGGCGATTGGGTACGATATAAATTGTGGCGTAAGAATGTTAAAGACGAACCTCTCCTACGATGATGTCAGGGGGAAGGAGGAGGAACTCGTCGACGCGCTCTTTGCGAATATTCCCTCGGGGCTGGGGGCCGGCGGCGTGGTCGAAACGGACAAGTCGGAACTTGAGGCGGTCCTCGATCGGGGGGTAGACTGGGCCCTCGAGAACGGGTACGCCGTCGAGGACGACCTCGAACACTGTGAGGACGGCGGCATCTTCCACGAGGCCGATCACTCGGTCGTCTCTGAGAAGGCTAAGGATCGGGGGCGGAAACAGCTCGGGAGCCTCGGCAGTGGGAACCACTTCCTGGAGGTCCAGCGAGTGACGGACCTCTACCTCGACGACGTGGCCGAAGCCTATGGGCTGGCGGAAGACCAGGTCGTCGTCCTCATCCACTGTGGGTCCCGGGGACTGGGCCACCAGATCTGTACGGACTACCTTCGGGACATCGAACAGCAACACCAGGGCATGCTGTCGAAACTCCCGGACAAGGAACTCGCGGCCGCACCGGCGGGCTCACCCCTTGCCGAGGATTACTATCGGGCGATGGGTGCGGCCATCAACTTCGCCTGGGTGAACCGACAGCTGATCATGCATCGGACCCGGCAGGTATTCGAGAAAGTGTTCGACCGGTCCTGGCAGGAGATGGACATGCATCTGCTGTACGACGTCGCCCACAACATCGGAAAGAAGGAAGTCCATACGGTGGCGGGTGAGGAACGCGAACTCTTCGTTCACCGGAAAGGGGCAACCAGGGCCTTCCCAGCGGGCCGCCCCGAGGTCCCCGAAGCCTATCGCGACGTGGGCCAACCGATTATCATTCCCGGGAGCATGGGATCGGGCAGCTACGTTCTGCGCGGGGGCGAGGCGTCGATGGATCTCACGTTCGGGTCCACTGCCCACGGTGCCGGGCGACTGATGAGTCGGACCCAGGCCAAGAATACATACTGGGGCGAGGACGTGATGGACGATCTGCGGGATCAGAACCAAATTCACGTCAAAGCCCAGAGCGGGGCGACCGTCGCCGAAGAGGCCCCAGGGGTCTACAAGGACGTCGACGAAGTCGTTAGGGTTTCAGACGAACTCGGGATCGGCGATAAAGTCGCCAGGGTGTACCCGATCTGTAACATCAAAGGGTGAAATACCCTCGGAAAGGTTTTATTAAAACGATATGGCTTGATAAGCATTGTAAAATTATACAGGCTATTTTCCGTCGACTACACGACGCCGAAGAAATTATTGGTCTTCGTACTTTTCTCCTGGCCTTTGCGTCATATTTCCAGTTGAAACGAGAATCTGTCCCTTTGTTGTTGGGCGATATTCCGACTGAAGGTGATAGACCGTTCGGCCGAAACCATTAATTTGGATGAGTGATAATTTTAAGATGCCGGGGCTCCGGTGCGATTGCGCTGGTGTGTCAGTCCACCGGCCGTCGCGGGGGTAATACAGCATTCCGCTGGGCGGCGCCATCCGCCACCCATCTGTACAACCGCGGAACCATATTGCTCCCAAATGGTTCCACCTCCCGGCTGCATCCTCCCGTTCCCATTCCGGTTTTTCGCCGTCGCCGTCCGTTTGTCGAGTGCCTTCGAAGTGCGGAAGACCTTTCTCTCGCACGGGAGAGGGTTCCAGTATGATCGACGAGACGATCGAGGAGATCAGCGAAATGCAGACCCATAGCTCCTCGGTGGTGGCGATCAAGGCCGCCGACGCGCTCAGAGAACTGCTCGATCGGGACTTCGCGACGGTCGAGGAGTACGAACGCACCCTCGAACGAAACGGGTCGGCGCTTCGCCGGGCAAACGTTTCCCATGCGTCGCTACAGAACGCGGTTCGCGAGGTTGTTGCGGTCGTCTCAGATGGTGAATTCGAGTCAGTGCCCGACGCGAAAGCGGCTACCGAGGAAACCATCGATTCCGTGATCGATCGGATCGAAGCAGGAAAGCACCGAGCCGCCGAGCATGCTGCCGCATGGCTTGAGGATGGCTCGACAATCCTGACACATGACTATTCTTCGACGGTCCTGGAGGCCATCGACATCGCAGCCTCAGACGGGACGTATTTGGAAGTGTACGTTACCGAAGCCCGACCGAGATATCTGGGTCGGAAAACCGTCCGAACCCTTGCCGAGATGGACCGCGTGGATGCCAATCTCATTGTCGACTCCGCGAGCGGTTACTACCTGGACGAGTGTGATGCTGTGGTGGTCGGCATGGATTGCATCGTCGAGGACACGCTGTTCAATCGGGTGGGCACCTCTCCGATTGCGGCCTCTGCGGCCGAGGCCGAGGTTCCCTTCGTCGTGGTCGGGTCGAGCGCCAAGATCGTGGATGGCGGGTTCGTCTTCGAAAACGAGTTCCGGTCCCCCAGTGAAGTGATGCGGGAACCCCCAGATGGGTTCAGCGTTGAGAACCCGGCGTACGACGCCACGCCGCTTTCATTGGTCGATTCGCTCATCACCGACGAGGGGCGACGATCAGCCTGATGGAGTTTTGGCGCTAGTCCTCGAGTTCGAAGGCGACTTCGACCTCCGCCTGGTACTCGACGTCCTCGGCAGTAGCGACTTCTGCCCCGAAGTTCTCTACCTCGATCCAGTGGACGTTGTTCAACGTCTTTTCGGCGCGTTCGATGGCATCGTCCGTCGCGTCGTCGAAACTCTCCGTACTGGTGCCGATCAGCGTGATTTTCTTGAATACCATGGGTAGGCTTCGCGTTGTGGATTCCGAAGCGAGCACACATAGGTTTTTCCTCGGTTTCGAGGGACGCCTTCGGGGCTGACCCAAAATCGGTCTGATTCGTTTCCTGCCAGGTGTTCGCGACCTTGCCGGCCGTTATCGTCGCCTAGCTTCATGAAGATCCGCGAGAATCCCGATTCTTTCAGCATTCATTGGAAGGCTCAATATTGGCTAAAAGTGTTCCATGTTACCAATTTCCTATTAGGGCAATATCACAATATTTATGAGATTGGTGGCTAGTGATTCTAAACGATCGATGGCTATCGTTGATGAATACGAAACACTGCGCGAACGGGCAGAGAAAGTCCCGCTGATTACGCAGAAGGCGCGCACCATTGACGTTCGGGCCCTGGATGAGGTCCGCACTGACGAGGTCCGGTGTGCGATGGGAGAATTCCTCGTCGAAGAGGGTCGAGGGGACTTAATCAAAGAAGGCGATCCCTGCACGGTTGATTGGGAGGCGGTGGAAGCGCTTCCAGACGACGAGGTTGACGAGTTCGGGGCGAAGTTCCACAGACTCCTTGGTCGCTACCAGCGTGAGCATCCGGCGCTCATTTCCGTGGAACTCAGTCCGCTTGAAGAGGAGGTGGCGTTCGTCCCGGGACAGTTCATCAGCGTCAAGTTCGGTGGCACGCCACGGGCCTATTCCGTCGCCAGTTCCCCCAACCATGACCTGCTCAGGTTCTGTATTCGCCGGGTTCCGGACGGCCGGCTCACACCGCGTCTGTGCGACGGGTTGGATCCAGGCGAGAACCTGACGATCCGTGGGCCAAACGGTGACTTCGTCCTGGCGGAACCGTCCCAACGGGACGTGGCCTTCCTCGCGACCGGAACCGGTGCCGCCCCGTTCCGGAGCATGATCGACTACATCTTCGAGGAAGGGCGTGACCATTACGAGGGGAAGCAACGAGACATCTGGTTTTTCCTCGGGGCTTCCTGGCGGGACGACCTCCCGTTCCACGAGCACTTCAAGGCGCTCAATGAGGAACACGAGAATTTCCACTACGTGCCGACGTGTTCCCGGGAGCACTACCTCACGGACTGGGAAGGGGAATCCGCGTACGTTCAGCAAACCTTCCTGAAGTACATGGAATCGGACATCGATACCGTTGCCTTGGGCGACATGGCGGCGTTCCTCGACGAGGACACACTGACGGACACCCGGGCGCGAATGGATCCAACGAACCTCCAGGTGTATTCGTGTGGCCTCAACCAAATGGTCAACACGGTGGAAGAGACGGCCAGGAAGGTCGGCGTGGACTCGGAGTACATCGACGTGGAAGGGTACGGATAGCGCTTCCTGTCACCAGCCTCATTCCTTCGTAACTCGATCTGCCAGACGCTTCTCTAAGGCCCCAACGACGTCGGTCAGGTGGGCCGTTCCCCAGATCCCGACGATGATCGCACCGGCTACGTCGAACAGGAGGTCCTTCATGGTGTCCTCGATCCCGTATTGGGTGAGGATCGAACCCGATCCCTGGATCGACCCGAGACCGGCGAGAGCGAACTCGAGAACCTCCCAGAGGACGCCGAAGGCAACAACGAACTGAACGATGAACACGAACATGAACTTGGGTGGGATGTGGATGTCTTCGGTGTGTTCATCGAGCGCTCGCGTCGTCGAATAGCCAACTGCGGCGACGACCGATGCCGAGAAGAAATGGGTCAGGTGGTCCCATGGCCCGCCTGCCGCGTACAGCGAGACCCGCTCCTGACCGGCGGGGGCGGGGCCAACGAGGGCGACCACATCGACTGGCAGCGGTAACGTCCCGAGGCCGTGCAGAAAGACCGCTGCAGTAATCCAGAGGGTCAATGCGGGGTCCATCGGGATGCCATAATCGCGTTCCAGCAGTGGCACGAGCTGTGTCACGAGGACGCCGATCCCGGCATTGATGACGATCCCGAATTTTCCGAGGTACAGTCCGATGAAGAGCATTCCGATGAGGGACGTCTCGAACAATCGGGCAATTTGGCGCTGTCGTCGGGACGATATGCCGACGACGTCTCGGACTCTCACGATGAATCCCCCGTGGGGCCCTGGCCGACCTCGCCCGGCAAGCGACGATCAGCCCGTACTCGTCGTCTGAAGTAGAATTCGAAGACGAGTCCACCGAGGATGCCGGCGGCCGTCGAGTTCACGAACTCCCACATCAATGCGGTTTCGTCACCGATGAACCCGGTTCCCACCCAGACGTCGCTCAGCCACCGAACGACGGCCCAGACACCGGCCGTCGCCATCGTCGTCACGATCACGAACAGCACCGCGAAGCCGAGGGTCATGCGGACGGCCGTGAACGCGTGGAGTTCGACGGCGACGAGGAGCGCGATGGCCGCCACGGAGAGGTACCGCCCAAGGTTACTCGTCACCTGGAGGGAGGCGACGGCCTCGCCGACGACCGGAAGGGCTGCCAGTCCGACCACTTCCCACGGTGGCATCACCAGCGCGTCCTGATAGGCGACCCCCGGCAGGATCACCAGGATTGCAACGACGGCCGACAACGTGGCCCAGAGCGGGTCGCCGACGATCGCTTCCCGTCCAGCAACGATCAGCAAAACCGCGGCGAACACCCAGGCGAGGGCAGCGTTGTACCGCCCGTCGATGAAGAGCAGGTCGAGGTCAGCTCTGGCCATACGACCGCATAGGATTCCTCCGGGCAAAAGAAAAGGGGTCCGTTCGACGGGTCTCCGAGGGCGGATCGAGCGTCGACACTACAGGACCAGATACCCCACGGTGTAGCCGACCCACGCGACTGTGACGGCAGCGATGGCGGTAAGGAGCGCCGAGACGATCCCGTCACGATCCAGCCGGCGGTACCGGGCCAGCATCACGATCCAGCCCTGGGACCTGGGTGCGCCCAGGAGCGTCCCGACGGCCAGGATCGAGAACACGAAGTGATAGGAAAAGTCCACCGTTGGGGGTGGCAGAATCATGGCGGCAGCCACGTAGCCCAAACCGAGCCAGGCTTTCCGTTCTATCGTGCCGGTCAGCGGCCGTTCGACCTGCGTTTCGAGGACGCCGATCGCGAACCAGAGCGTCGCTAGCTCGAGCCCGAAAACGATCAGGAGCTGCATCGTGGGATCCGGGTGGAGTTCGACTCGGGCGGCGACGAGGGTCGCATCGAACGGGTAGAGAAACGCCGGCGGTTCCCCCGTAAACAGGTCTCCCCAAGGGTGTGTGAGGAGGCCCAGCCAGGCAGCACCAAGCACCTCGCTCGGCGTGAGTGTCGTCAGGTATCGTGTGGCCGACGCCATAAAAAGCCCGGTTGCGAGGAACGCTATCGTCACGATTCCCCCGAGGAAACCGCTCGAGACAACGGCGACAACCAGCAATCCAATCGAGAGGAGGACCGCGACAGGTCGGGCCATCGCCCGCCTCGGACCGCGAACCGTCCACGCCCCGAAGGCGAGCCCTGCAGGGATCGCGAGGACGAGCGAGTGGGTGATCGATCGGTGGACCAGCGAGCTGGCTCCCCAGAATTCGCTTGCGGCGTCCATCGCACCGTTCACGTCGCCGTTCAGCCCACTGAGTGCGTAGATCATATCCGCATCCGGGGCGACGGCGAACCCTGCGGCGACGAGACCGATGGCGAGGACCCGCTCTTGGGACCATCCTCGAACGATGGCCACGCTGGCCGCAATGGCGAACGCCAGGGCCGCATGACCCACCATCATGTAGTCGTTCGTAGGCTGTCGGCGGGGAAAAGGGACTCGCCCTGCGTGGGAATTACTAACCCAGGTGTCGGGTACTCGACCGCTGCCTGTCCTCCATGGGCCGGTTTCCGACAGTGGGAGGTCACGTTTCTCGCTTCGTCCAGCGCTTCTCGATTTCGGCATTGCAACGGACTACCGCGTCACCGTCGACGGCGAGGCGCGTCTTGCGGAGTTCGATCGTTCGGATTTCCCCGGTTCGGTCACCCGCCGTGATCGTGTCTTCCTGGTTGAAGTCCGGGTCTCGAAGCAGATAGATCACCGCGACGGCGTCCGCTATCATCCCCGACAAGGCAAAGGAGACCCCACGCGAGGAACCCGCTCGCGGTCCCGAGTGCGGTCGCGACGGATTCCAGTTAGACGGGGCCCAGGAACGCGAGTGCAACCGCAAACCAAAACAACGCATCGACGATAGCGGTAAGGAACTGGCGGTAGACCGGCGACTTGCCGACCACCGTTCTGGAAAGCAACTGGCTGACGACGAGCATAATGATCTTCACAAGGAGGGCTCTTTGCAGGAACAGGAGCCCAGCGACAACCTTTGGGACCGCCGCCGCGACCTCAGCCCCGAGCCTGTTGATCGTTTCGGTGACGAGACCGCCACCGATTGTGGCGGCTACGGTTGCCATGGGCTACCGTGTTCTTCCTCGGCCAAAACCGAAAGGTCCGCATTCTTGATGGCGACCGGCAGTCCGACTTTGTCAAACTACACACTAAAACTATTTGATGGTCTGGCTCCTCCAGGACGTCATGGTTCAGAAAATCACTCTGTTCGAACCGCACTTCGACGGCGCCACCGTTGGTCCCTCCCCGACCGAATCGACGACGGAGGAGGCCGTCCTCGAGGAGGATATCACTTCGGATGGTGGAGTGCCGGAATCCGGTGGCAGTCGCGGTCGCAAAATTCTCGCCCTCGTTGTGGCGAGTATCACGATTTCGGTCATCGTCTCGGTAGCTGCGCGTCGGTTCGTCGGCGATGAGGATGAATTCGAGGCCGTCGAGTTCGACACTGACGAGGACGCCGAACCCATCGAGGTGGAGGAGTAGGCGGTTCGTTCGGATTGACAATCCGAATTTAGGTACTCTGCCGGGGAACGCACATTTTAGTCCGTCTCGCTGGAACGTCTTCCTATGACCGACGCACCGTCAGTTGGCGAACTCGTTCTTCCAGATCGCACGCTCATGGGCCCTGGCCCGAGCGAAGTCCATCCCCGCGTCCTTCGCGCGATGACCACGCCCATGGTCGGGTATCTCGACCCGTCGTACGTCGAGGTTATGAACGATGTACAGGAACTGCTCCGGTACACGTTCCGGACGGACAACGAGGTGACGTTCCCGGTATCGGGGACCGGGACCGCGGCCATGGAGGCGGCGTTCGCCAATCTCGTCGAACCCGGCGACACCGCGCTGGTCCCGAACAACGGCTACTTCGGTCACCGGATGGGGGAGATCGTGGAGCGTGCGGGCGGCGAGGTCGCGACCGTGGACGCGCCCTGGGGCAAGCCCCTCGACCCGAACGACGTCGCGGCCGCGATAGCTGAACACGTCCCGGATATCTTCGGGTTCGTCCACGGCGAAACGAGTACAGGGGTCAAACAGCCGGCCATTCCGGAACTGACGGACATCGCTCACGACCACGACGCGCTCGTCATCGCAGACACCGTCGCGTCGCTCGGGGGCGTCGAGTTCCGGACCGACGAGTGGGACGTCGATGTGGTCTATTCGGGCTCCCAGAAGTGCCTGTCTGCGCCGCCGGGTGCAAGCCCGATCACGCTCAATGAGGCCGCGATGGAGAAGGTCCGCAAGCGGGAAGAGCCGCCCCGGTCGTGGTACCTCGACCTCTCGCTGGTCGAGCACTACTGGAACGAGGAGCGTGACTACCACCACACCGGCCCGATGACGAACGTCTACGCGCTTCGGGAGGCGCTTCGTCTCGTCGCCGAGGAAGGCATCGAGGAGCGCTGGGCGCGCCACCGGCGGGTGGCCGGGGCGCTCGTCTCGGGCGTCGAGGCGATGGGCCTCGAACTGCTGCCCGAGGAGGACTTCTGGCTTCCCAGCCTGAACGCCGTTCGCGTTCCCGAGGGCGTCGACGACGCGGCTGTCATCGACCACTTGCTCTCCGAGTACGACATCGAAATCGTGGGCGGCCTGGGAGACCTCTCAGGCGAAATCTTCCGGATCGGGGCCATGGGGTACTCAGCGCGCGCCGAGACGGTGTCCTACCTCCTGTCGGCGCTGGGCGAGACGCTCGACGCTGCCGGCGCGGACGTGGACCGCGAAGCGGGGCTGGCGGCAGCGAGTCGAAAAGTATCTTGATTCAGCGAGAGAATCCCGGCCTTCCCGCGAAGGACGAGCGTTCCGACGCTCAGTCGGAACCGAGGACTGAGCAGGGCGGGAGTGAATCGCGTAAGCCCTGGTGAGAAGCCGCCGAGTTACTGCTGGTCTTGAGTCTCCAACGCTTCAAGACCTGCTTCTAACACCCCTGC
>JBKEGM010000081.1:0-9381 GCA_046710005.1 Natrialbaceae archaeon | reverse complement strand
CCTCCATCCGACCCGGCCAGTCGGCCTTCCGGAGTCCCCACGCAATCGTCGATTCGTCCACATTTGCGACCTGCCGGGCGAGCGTCGCCGCGATACCCGCGTTAATCGCCTGGTATTCGCCGATCGTTGGAATCCGGCCGTCGACCGTCCAGTCTGGCCCCGAGAGACGGACCGTCGCCTCGGTATGGTTCGTCCGACCGCCATAGGCCGCCCGAACGTCGGCTTCGTCGCCGGTACCGACCGTCAAGATGTCGCCAGCGACTGCTTTGATGGCCTCCTGACCCTCGCCGGTCACCCCCGTCACCAGCGGGCCGTCGTCCGGCGCAACGTGGGCCTTGTCGTGAGCGATCTCCTGGATCGAGTCCCCGATGAGGTCGGTGTGCTCCAGGGAAACGCTCGTAACGGCACTGGCGATCGGATCCACAGCGCTCGTCGCGTCGAAGCGACCACCGATACCGACTTCGAGCACCGCGACGTCAGCGTCCTGGCGGTCGAATTCCCACAACGCCAGCGCCGTCATCACTTCGAAGAACGTCGGGGCGTCGCCCGTCGCCGCCCGCTCGTTGATGTATTCGCGAACCTGGTCGACGAACGACGCGACGGCCGACCGGGGAACCTTCCGACCGTCCGTCCGGATCCGCTCGCGAACGTCGTCCAGATGTGGCTGGGAGTAGAAACCGACCGTCCGATCTGTTTCCCTGAGTATGCGCTCGAGCATCCGGGCCGTACTACCCTTGCCGTTGGAACCCGCAATCTGGACGGCTTCGAACCCCTCGTGGGGATCGCCCAGATACGAGAGAAGATCGGCAGTGGACTCCGTCCCGGGTTTCGAACGGAATCGCTTGAGGTCGAACAAAAAGTTCGCCGACTCGTGATATTCCATGCACCGCGATTGCGTGGCCGAAAGTTTAGGCGTATCGGACCTAATTCGAGCGATATCCGGCCGATATTCTCGAACCAGCCGCCAAAATTGTGGGGTAAATAGACCGCCTGCAAGCCAATTTCCCCCCTTCAATATTCCTCCAACGGGAAAATAGATACAAACAACAGGCCATTTAAACTCCCGTCGCGTACTCTACTGCAGTAGTATCGTCTCTGGAGGACACCATTCGGGAACGGTTGCTTACGAGACCCCACTATTACGCATGTCAAACGACAGGTCCGGACACGTATACCGGCTTCATTCGACGCTGGAACTGCCCCTCGAAACAGTACACGAATTTTTCGACGACGCGGACCTCCCTGAGGGTATCGACGACGTCGAAATCACCCGACGCAACAACACGTTGATCCTCAGGGCCGTGGCAGCAGACGAATCCATCAGCAAGTACACGCCGACTGCTCAATTGAAGGCCAGTATCACCGAGAATCGCGTTTACGAGGAGGAGCCGCCGGACCGCCGGGCCGCGAGTGGCCCGGCCTGGGGGTCAGACGAAGAGGAAGAACCCCCGGAATCGGAACTGGTCGAGTTCGCCGCCTTCAAGGGCGACCGCGAAACCGTCCTGCAAAACTCGAAACTGCAGTACTCGATGTTTCGCGTGCTCCGGAAGATTGCGCTTGAGGCCGAGAAAGGCACCCTCACAGCGATAACCGCGATGGACGGCGAACTCCATGCGACCTTCATCACCGAAGGCGAAGAGCGCCCCGCATCGATCGAGGTCACCGAAGGACCACGCGAGAACGGCGCCGATGAAAGCGGCGTCGACTGGCGAGACAACAAGTTCATTAGCGAGTGATCGGTTTCTGGGCAAGCCTTCGATTCTATCCGTCCCGATCCACCATCAGTTGTGGGTAGAAGGGGGGCTGTTTGCAAAATGACGACGAGTGCAAACCATACTCGAAACAAAACATCCCATGCCCTTCGCCGGTCCGATGATCCTAACCAAGGAAACGCGTTGGGCCGGTATCGAACACGTCGGTCTTACCTCGACTGAGGTACTGTACCGGTTTAGGTGTCGTTACCGATCCGCGGATCGAGGAACCGATGAGCGACTTCCTGAATGAGATTTCCGGCGACAACGGCCACCACCATCACCAGCGTTGCCCCAATGACGACCGGCATGTCGCGGGCGTGAGCGGCCTCGAGCGTGAGGTTCCCGATGCCTGGAATCTGGAACACTGCCTCGATCACGTAGATACTCACCACGAGAACGCCGACCAGTTCGGCGAAGAACAACGATATGAGCGGCCCGGCCGTATTCCGAACCGCGTGGCGGGCGACGTCGCCCCTGGCAGCGCCCTTCGCCCGCAACAGTTTCTCGTAGCTGTCGGACAGGTAATTCAGCGACTCCATCCGTGCATACCTAAATTGCACCGCGAACAGTGTCGTGGCGAGCAAGAGAGTCGGAACCGCCAGGCGGACCGGATCCAGACCCGACCAGGGGACGAACGTACTGATCACGGAACCATGCTCCTTGTAGCCGAGTTGCACGCCGAAATGATTGAGAACCAGCATCCCGATCACGAAGTTCGGGATGCCGAAACCGACGTACGCCAGATATCGGCTCCACCGCTCGCGACGCACGCCATCTCGAAACGCACCCCACACCCCGGTCGCCACCCCTGCGAAGAAGGACAATAGCATGGCGGGTAAAACGTATCCCACCGTGTAGGGCAGCCGCTGCTCGAGCAAGCTTGTCACGGAAGCCTGTTGATCGACGGAATACCCCAGGTCTAGCGTGGCGACGTTGACGATCCACGCCACGTACCGATCGACGAGTGGCTTATCCCGACCGCGAACCTCCCGGTACCGTTCCGCGAAGGCTTGACGTTCATCTTGTGGCACGCCGTCCCGTTGCAGTGCGAAGAGCTGTCCTTGCAGGTTCGGATCCGGCGTGAGCGCGATCACGCCGAACGAAACCGAGACGACCAGGTAAATAGTCAAAATCGATAGCACCACCCGACGGGTGACGAACCGCCACATGCTTAGCCAGCACCCCACTGGCAAGATGAAACGGACGACGCGTGGAAGGCTGGGTGGTGAGGTCCCTTCGCGGAGCCGCGGAAACTGGACCGTTTAGTAGGGACCTTATTGACGGCCGAACGTCCTGTTCCTGTGTGGCCGCGCCGTGGAATCGGCGACACCGATACCGTACCGTGGAGGGGTTGGAGGGCAGGGCGGTCGATCATACAGCTGTGACATCCATTCATTTGGTTTAGTGAAAAAGTTTTATATTGAACGACAAGGTTTCAAAATATACGTCCCTGAATGTCCACCGAATCGCCCTCCACCCGATCGCTTCCTTACGAACCGGTAAACTGGGATACAATCGATGACGGAGCACGGATCATCGACGTTAGTCCCCGAACGATCGCCTTCCTGCTGTCGCTGCTGGCCCTGGTCGCCCTCTTGGGGTACGACGTCCTCATGGTGCCGAAAGACACGCTCCCTGGCTGGGATTTTACCCGCCTGGATTGGCTGTTCGTCGCCGCGAATCTCGTCATCGTGTTTTACCTTGTCGTCCCCGCCGTCCAGCGATGGGACCGAACGAAGTGGTACTGGCAGCGGTTTCGATCGAACAGGGCCGGCTTGGTTGCCTTGATCTACATCGTCGGCTGGTACGTCATTACGTTGGTCAGCCCTGCGATCCTGGGCGATCCGAATCTCGACCTCATGCACATGTACCAACCGCCGACGCTGTTCACCGTTCCAGATCACGTCGCCATGAACTGTCTGGGTCCAGTCTCTGGCGGACAGTGCCAGGGCACGCTCCAATACCCACTGGGATCGAACGGAACTGGAGCGGGCACGTTCAAGCTCATCGTCGAAGCGATGAAGCTAGCGTTTCTCGTAGGACTGGTCGCCGGGGCCCTCATGGTTCCAATTGCCGTCGCCGTCGGTTCCCTGGCCGGATACCTCGGCGGTTGGGTCGACGAGTTGCTGATGCGATACGTCGCGGTCCAGCAGGCAGTCCCGGCGGTCCTCATTTACATCATCGTCATGTTCCTGGCTGGGAAATCCCTGTTCCTGCTCATCGTGGTATTCGGGCTCTTGAACTGGGGCGGTGTAGCCCGGCTCGTGCGAAGCGAGGTCATCAGGCACCGAAATGCGGGCTACGTCATGGCCGCCCAAAACGCCGGTGCGGGGAATCTCCACGTCCTGGGCAAACATGTCCTCCCGAACGTTTCCGGGACGGTCGTGACAGCAATCACCCGACAAATTCCGATGCTGATCCTGATACAGGTCGGCCTGGCATACGTCGACCTGAACAAATCCGACCGCTACTCGTTCGGGAAGGTCCTGGCGTTCCCGTTCCAGGATTCCGCCGCCACCGTCCAGGAAACCTGGTGGCTAATACTGTTCCCGGCGATCGCTCTCGCTGTCCTGGTCGTCTCGTTCAACGTCCTCGGAGACGCCCTGTACGACACGATCGATCCACGGAGGGACGTCTGAAATGTCTGACCCAATCCTGTCGGTTCGAGATCTGAGCGTCCAGTTCACCGACGGCGACCGGACGATTCGCGGCGTCGACGGTGTCAGTTTCGACGTCGAACGGGGCCAAACCGCCTGCCTCGTTGGTGAAACGGGATCCGGGAAAACCGTCACCTGCGAATCACTCACCGGACTGATTCGTCCGGAGGCAACGATATCCGGGGAGGTGCGGTTTGCCGGCGAAAACCTCATCGACCTACAGGACGACCAACTCCGTCGGATCCGCGGCAATCACATCGCTCACGTTTTCCAGAATCCCCAGCACACCCTCGATCCAGTGTACACGATCGGCGATCAGATAGCTGAGGCCATTACGTTCCATCAAGATGTCGGTGAAACGGAATCACACAAACGGGGTGTCGACTTGCTGGACCGCGTTGGTATTCCAAACGCCGAGGAACGTGTCGACGACTATCCCCACGAGTTCTCGGGCGGGATGAAACAGCGAGTCGCCATCGCGATGGCACTCGCCCCCGATCCCGACCTCCTGGTGGCGGACGAACCGACGACCGCCCTTGACCTTACCACGCAAGCCCAACTCCTCGAACTCATCGCCGATATCCAGGATGAACGCGACATGACTGTCGTTTTCGTTACGCACGACATGGGTATCGTCGCGAACATCGCCGACTGGGTCGCCGTCATGTATGGCGGCAAAATCATGGAGCGCGGGGGGGTAGCGGACGTGATCAACGAGCCAGGTCACCCATATACCCAAGCGCTGCTCCAGTGTCTGCCGGGTCGAGGGGAAGAACTCCAGCCCATCGGCGGTGACCTTCCCGATCCTCGACAGCCGCCCGATGGGTGCCGTTTCCATCCGCGATGCGAACACGCCGTCGAGTCCTGTCGGACCGGCGACCAGCCAGCGTTTGGATCCGTCGGGACCGGCAAGCAGGAGGCCTCATGTGTGTTCTATGGCCCGACCTTCGACGCCACCGAAATCGGCGGTGAGACCGATGACTGAGGACCCAGTGCTCACCGTCCGTGACCTCGAAAAACACTACACGGATCGAAGCGGGCTGTTCCGGCGGAGTGTGACCCGGACGCGGGCCGTTGACGGCGTGAGTTTTGACCTCCAGCGCGGAGAAACCCTCGGGCTCGTCGGCGAGTCCGGGTGCGGGAAATCCACCCTCGGGACTACCCTCACTCATCTGGAGGAACCGACAGGAGGCACCGTCCGATTTGCTGGGGAATCATTCGAGGGCCTCTCCAGCGGCGAGAAAAAGCGGTTCCGCCGACAGGTCCAGATGGTGTTTCAGGACCCCAACGAGGCCTTCAACCCCCGAATGACGGTGAAAGAAGCCGTGGAGGAACCACTTCGAATCCACGGCCTCAACGACGCCGACCGCCGCGAGGAGGTGGTGTACGGCATGCTCGATCGGGTCGGTCTGTCACGCGAGGACGTCGATCGCTACCCGCACGAGTTCTCGGGAGGCCAGAAACAACGCATCGCTCTGGCGAGAGCACTCGTTTTGAATCCCCAGGTGCTCATCGCGGACGAACCGGTTAGCGCACTCGACGTCAGCGTCAAAGCTGACATCCTCTCGTTGCTGGCTGAACTCCGGGACTCGTTCGATCTGTCGATGCTAATCATCAGTCATGACCTGAGTGTGGTCCGACAATTATCCGACCGGGTCGCCGTGATGTACTTGGGCGAAATCGTCGAGACGGCCCCGACCGAACAGCTGTTCGAGGATCCGCGTCATCCGTACACTGAAGCGCTTATCTCCGCTATTCAGACGCCCGACCCCACTGCTGACCACGACACTGTCGAACTCTCGGGGACGGTGCCTGATCCAGCAAACCCGCCGGCTGGCTGCCGGTTCCACACCCGGTGTCCGGCTGTGATCCCGCCAAAAGAGTTCGATCTTCCCGGAGCAGTCTGGCGCTCGTTGCTGGACTTCAGGCTGGCCCTCGCGGACGGGGAAATTCCTGATTCATCTGGTGCCGGTATGGACGAAACGGTCCGTGGAACCTACGGTCTCCCAGATCCGATTCCGGACGAGAACGTTGAAGCGATACTGAGCGAGGCCCTGGCAGTGCTGGCCGAGGGTGCGGCCCCAGAGGAGAAGATCGATTCGGCCGAATCCATCCTCTCGGACCAGTTTACGACGGTCTGCCGTCGATCCGCGCCTGAAGACGTGACACTCGAGGACGATCGACGTGTAAAGTGCCATCTGGAGGACACTGAAACCCGACAGGAACGGAAACGAAAGGCGGAGACAGAGGGCCAAATGAAACCGAACCTCGATGACTGACTGGACCCACGAGGGTTCGAATCAAACGGGAATCGACCTGTCGGTCCGGATCGATCTGTCAGGCGCCACGACCGTCAGGAGAGGTTATTCGTCGACCCGCGCAGGCCCGCCGGCCAGCATTTCGATGACCTGCATGACGCCCGAGTTGTCGTCGTGTTCCATCCCGTTCTGGACCATGGTCTTGTAGAGTTCGTGGGCGAGTTCGGTCTGGGGCATCGGCGCACCGAAGGCCTCCCCCGCGTCGGTGGCGATCCGGAGGTCCTTGTACTGGTACGCCGCGAAGAACCCCGGATCGAAGTCGCCACGAATCATGTCCTTCGCGCGGTTGTCGAGTGTCCAACAGCCTGCCGCCCCGCCGCTGATCGCGTCCACGACGGCGTCGAGATCCGCCCCAGCCCGGTCGGCAAACACCAGCGCCTCGCTCACGCCGACCATCTGGGCGGAAACAACGATCTGGTTGGCCGCTTTGGTCGTCTGCCCGGCACCGTTGGGCCCGCAGTGCGTGATTGTCTCGCCGACCACTTCAAGGAGATCCCGGTGGGCGTCGAGGGCGGACTCCTCGCCACCGACCATGATCGATAAGGTTCCCTCGATGGCCCCGATTTCCCCGCCAGAGATGGGAGCATCGAGCATGGACACGCCCACCTCATCAAGGCGGTCGGCGATCCGTTCGGTCACCGTAGGTGAGATGGTCGAATGGTCGATCAGCGTCATGCCCTCGCGCAGCCCGTCCTCGACGGGATTCGATTCTTCTCCCTGGCCGAGCACGACGTTCTCGACGGCGGACGAGTCCGGTAAGCACAGCATGACGACGTCGCTCTCTTCGGCGACGCCGGCCGGGGACCCGCCATCTTCCCCGCCATACTCGACGAGTTCCTCGGTCGGTTCGTCCGAGCGATTGTGTCCAACGACGGAATAGCCCGCGTCGATGAGGTTCTTCGCCATCGGGAGGCCCATGATGCCGAGGCCGATAAAGCCCACTTTGGGTTGGGTCATAGCGTCAACAGTTGCGCTCGTCCGGCGTAAATAGGTGTGGCCCCCGGCAGCCCAGGGACCCGGAGAGCGGGATTCGATTCCCTGGCGAATTAGGCTCTGTCGACACCTCGAATTTCAAACCGGGCGCCGCCCGACTCGCTTTCGGCCAGGGTTACCTCCCATCCATGGGCGTCGGCAATATCGGTAACGATCGCCAGTCCGAACCCAGTTCCCTCCTCGTTCGTGGTGTAGCCTGATTCGAAAACGTCCTCACGGTCCTCCTCGGAGATGCCAACGCCGTCGTCCGTGACATAAAACCCGTCCCCGTCGGAAAGCCCGCCGACGGTTACTGTCTCGACCGACTCGCCGTGTTCCAAGGCATTTCGAAAGAGATTCTCGAAGAGTTGTTGCAGGCGCTCCGGGTCGGCCCGAACCGTCAACTCCTCAGGGACATCGAGAGCGACCCCGTTGGCCTCGACCATTGCCCATGCCCTTTGAGCGACGCGTTCGACCGAGGTGGGTTCCATTTCCTCGATTGGCTGGCCCTGCCTGGCCCTCGTCAGGAGGTCCTCGATGAGTGCTTCCATCCGGTCGAGCGCGGCCGCCGCTTCCACCAATTCCTCACGATCGGTTTCCCCGCGAGCGTTCGCGATCTGCCCCTTGGCAACCGTGAGAGGGTTCCGAAGGTCGTGGGATACCAAGCTCGCGAACTCCTCCAGGCGATCGTTCTGTCGTTCGAGTTCCCGCCGATACTCTTCGCGATGCGTGACGTCGACCAGGGAAACAATCCGACCGAGCTTCGATTTCCCCGCACTGAACGAACTCGTCGAAACCCGATAAAATCGAGTCCGCTTGGGAGTTTCGACCGACAGAATCGTCGTTTCAGACTCCAATCGATCGGCGACCGATGGAACGATGGCGTCCAAAGGGCGCCCGAGCGCATCCGGGGCGAGCGCTCCGGGGAACAATTCCCGAGCGCTCTCATTGTATTCGTGTATCTCGTCGCTATCGTCGAGCACGATCACCGGTGCGTCTCGCTCACCCGCCAGCCTGACCGCCTGAAACCGTTCAAGGTAGACGAACAGGACCCCGACCGCGAAGGCAACGACACCGATGGGTTCGTACGTGATGTCGATGAATGCCGGGCTTGCAGAGCCTGCGAGATCCAGGACGATGGGTAATCCCGAAATCCCCACCAGAACGACAAGTGGTCGCGTCCGGTAACTGACCTGAGAGAACAGCTCGAACAGCATGAAGAAGCCGACAATCGAGAGCGCGTACGAGAGCCCCATGATTAGCCAGTGGAGCATCCCGTTGTGGACCGTCGTATGTGGAAACGGAGTCGTGACGAACTCGGTCGAGAAGTACAGCTGTTGTGGGTTGACGAGTTTGACGGCGACGATGACCAGAAAAGCACTGATGGCTATTCGTCGCAACGTCCGATTCCGGTGATAACTCCGGCCGGTGTACGCCGAGCAGAAATAGAGCCACGGCCCCACGGCCGCCAGCCCGACAATCAGCCCCACGTCATAGAACGCGATGGCGACGCCCTTCGTCGGCGCTGCGATGAACCCGACGTGTGCTGCTGCCCACGCCCCACTGGTAAGCAAGAGGGCAATCATGCCGCGACGGGTATCAGGGTCCTCGATCTGTCGGGCTCGAGCGACGCTGGCGAACGCCGCGACCGCGGCGATTCCGAACGCCAGAATATAGGCC
>JBKEGM010000080.1:0-9464 GCA_046710005.1 Natrialbaceae archaeon | reverse complement strand
CCCGATCCCGATGATCGACCAGCAAATCTCCGTGCGAACCGAAGACGTGCAACGGGACCCACCGGAGTTCGTCAAGTTCGAAGGGCGGTCGAAAGTACTGAACGTCACTGGCGAACACTTCATTAGGACCAACGATGGGGGAACACGGCTCCGCAATAGCTTTGTTGTCGAAGGGCGATTGCCCGGCGTCGAGCGATTCTTCCGGAAGAACCTTGACGGGGAACTGAAAAACCTCGAACGAACGATCCGGGAGGACCTCGAACTCGATTCATGAAACTCGCACTCGCACAACTAGACGTCAAGGCCGACGATGTCGAGGGGAACGTCGACCGTGCGCGGTCGGCCATCGCCTCGGGGGCAACGGACGGAGCAGACCTCGTCGCGCTCCCTGAAATCTTCAACGTCGGCTATTTCTCCTTCGACCAGTATCGTGACCGGTCAGAACCACTTTCCGGCCCGACCCTTTCTGCGATGGCCGCCGCCGCGCAGGACCACGGGGTAGCTGTGCTGGCGGGCACGATCGTCGAGGACCTGGCCAGGACCGACGGTCCAACCCCGGCAGACGAAGGGCTTGCCAACGCGGCCGTCCTCTTCGACGATCGGGGAAACCGACAGCTCGTGTACCGGAAGCACCACCTCTTCGGATACGAATCGGCCGAGGCCGAACTCCTCGTGCCTGGCGAACGGCTCGAAACCGCCGACATCGGCGGCTTCACTGTCGGAGTGACGACCTGTTATGACCTCCGGTTTCCAGAGCTGTACCGCGACCTGGCTGAGCAAGGGGCCTCGCTGGTGCTGGTCCCCAGCGCCTGGCCCTATCCACGGGTCGAACACTGGCGCGTCCTCTCGCGGACCCGCGCAATCGAAAACCAGTTTTTCCTCGGAACGATCAACGGCAGCGGGACCTTCGACGGGACAACCCTCCTGGGCCGATCGACAGTCTATGACCCCTGGGGGAACCCTCTGGCAAGTACCGGCGATGAGCCATCAATCGTGACGGCCACGATTGATCCCGACCGAGTCACAACAGTCCGTGACGAATTCCCGGCCTGGCACGACCGCCGTCGCTAATTTGCCGAGAAATAACGGGACGATTGGCCGTCGATTGGTGTCTCCATCAAGGGCTTTATTGGCCCGGACGCTTTACGATCCCCTGCCGAATTCGGCGCTTTTCACGTCGAATCGGCAAACATGGCACGCGTCGATCCGGTCTCTCCGGCCCGTCCGTCTCGGCGGGTTTCCGGGAGCTCGCCGGTCGGACTCCACTCCCGGCCACCTCCGTCCACGCCTCGTCCTTTTGCCCATACTCGTCGCCCACCGCTACTCCTGTCCGTCGGCCGCCCTCTCGATTTCCCCTTTCAACACCGCTCCGTCGAAATCGTGATCGGGGCGAAGGTTGACGAAGTCCAGGAATTCCCTGGCCGCCAGGAGATCCTCGATCGAGTACCATTCGCGGGCGATTGCGACCGCCACGCTGGCCCCGACGGCAGGTTCGAGGGTGCCCAGCACGCAGGCCAGATCGTACGCTTTGGCGTCATCGAAGCCCTCGCCTTCCCTGACGGTCGTCGCGTCGATGAAAAAGAGAGACCCATCCCGGAGTAACACGTTCTCGGTCCGGAGGTCCCCGTGAACCAGCCGATTCTCGTGGAGTCGCGCAAGGGACTCGACCAGTGCCGGGGCGAACCGCTGGACGGTATCGTCGTCCACCTCCTCCAGCGTCCGAAACCCGTCGAGATATTCCAATACCAGGACGCCGAGATCGTCAACCTCGAAGGCCTCGACCGGTTCCGGAGCGTTGACCCCCACGGCCCGCATTCGCTCGGTTGCCTCGAGTTCGCGTTCGGCGAGTTCGACCGGACTGCCAACGTGGTCGAAAAAGCCCGGCGTCCCACTCGAAAACGCACCGAGGTTCCGACCGGTCGTGAAAAGGGCATGGACGACCGAATGCTGGGGTGACGTGACCTTGACGAACCACGTCTCGTCGACGACGAACGGGATAGACAACCAGTTGTCGGCATCCAGAAACTCGACGTGGATTACCTCGCGGTCGAACCGCCGGGCAACCTCGGCAGCGACCGCTTCCAGTCGAGACCAACGAATCGTCCCCCGGACGAACTCCCGTAGCGGCATTCGTCAAACACAATGGGCCGTCGATATATAGACCTTCTCGGGAACGGCCACCCAGCCCAGGGGCAGGGTATTTCTCGATTTCTTGAAAGGGTTGGGGCTTTCTCCGTCAACCCAGCAAACCGCATGCCAAAGAGGCCAACCGACCCAAGAATTCACTCCTCAGTCAGTTCCTCTTCCTCGGCCTCTTCGTCCGCCTCGGTGCGGCGGCTGACGTCAACCTGGTAATTCTCCAAAATGTCCCGCCCGAGCAGAACGGGGTAATCCATGTGGTTCCGGTCCTCGACGCTCGCGGTAACGGTGTGCTGGGTGCCGCCGATGCCAACGACCACGTCAACGACGGGCCGACTCTTGCCGCCTTTGAGGCTGCCGGATTTCACTCGAGTAATCGATTTGATCGGCCCGGCACCGATGTCGGCGGCCAGGCGCGTGTCGATACTCGTTCTGGTCGCGCCAGTGTCCGATTTTGCGAGGACGGTTTTCGATCCGGCAGTCCCGGCCACGACGACTTCCTCAGTGTAGCCAATGATGACCGGTTCACCCGGCGGTCGGCGGGAAACGCGAGGTTTGCACGCGGGTGTCGAGTCGTCGAGTGTGGCGGACAGTTCCGTGACGCGCTCGTCGTCCACTACGCCTCCAACTCGCTCGATGGCGAGTTGGGCGATGAACGGTGCCGGACTGCGTTCGCTGGCTTCGTAAAGCCCTTTGAATCCTGCCGTCGGGTTGACCTCGAGGACGAACCACCCGTCGTTGCCCTGGACGATGTCGACACCCGCATAGTCGAGGCCGATCACCGACGTGGCCTTCTTCGCGATCTCACGCACCTCTTCGGGCAAATCGTCGGTGGCGTCCTCGACGGAGCCCCCTAACGCTACGTTGGTTCGCCAGTCGTGATCCGGCGCGTATCGATACATGGCGCCGACGACCTGATCACCGACCACGTACACCCGTAGATCGCGGTGTTTCTCGTCGTCCCGTTCGATGAGATCTTGGAGGAAAGCATACCGATTGCCCACCTTGACATTGAGCGGTTCTTCCCGGTCGACCTTCCAGGTGCCGCCGCCGTGCGTCCCAATTGCAGTCTTGTAAACGGCCTCGTCACCGAACCGATCGCGTTCCTCATTGAGTCGGTCGCTCGAGAGGGCCAACAACGCATCAGGAACCTGCACGCCCTCGCTTGCGAGGGCGGAAGCTGTCGCAACCTTGTGGATGGCGACGTGGGTGGCCTGTGGTTTGTTGAGGGTCGGTCGAATCCGTGAGATGGTATTGGCGAGCCCCAGTTCTTCGCAGGGCTGTTCCGTATTCGAAAGCAGCAGACGATTTGCAACGACGTCGACATCGGGCTCCAGATCCACCGTCGCTCCCTGGGTGGACACCGTCGTATTTTCCGCTCGAAGCCACTCCGGTTCGTGCCCCAGTTCTTCGACGGCATTCAGGATTGCCTTCGTTTCTTTGCTGTTGTGAAGGCTCAGTACACCGACACGAACGTTGTCGCTGGTCGCCATTACCCATGTAACGCGCGGGAGCCCGAAAAACGTTGCCGGACAGGCCCTCCTACGCGAGGAAGGATAGACTATCGCATGGATATCTAGCGCACGGGTGGCAACCGAGGACTGCGGTGGAGTGTGAACTACCGGTGCGAGAATGCGCAAATCCGGGTTATGCAGAGAAACGACGTCGGTGGTGGTTCCAACCCCGCCTCGTCTCGACGGGCCCACCGGACAACGTTTTGTATCCCGCCGGTAGAGAACACGTATGGCCGACGACATCGAGGGGGGCGAGGAAGCCGAAGGCAAAGCCGAGGCCTTTCCATACCATGGCGGCCGCGTCGAACCTGGAGCCTCGGAGAACCTCCGATATCGGATCAGCGAGACGTACCTGGGCGACCCAGTTCGCATCCCGGTCACGATCATCAACGGCGAGCATCCTGGTCCGACGGTCTTCCTCACTGCCGCCACCCACGGGGACGAATTGAACGGCATCGAATTGGTCCGCACGGTCGCCCAAGAGTGGGATCATTCGAACCTTCACGGAACCCTCGTCTGTCTACCGGTTCTTAACGTTCCAGGGTTCCTCGCCCAACAGCGTTACCTCCCCATCTACGACCGGGACCTCAACCGGTCGTTCCCCGGTGACGACGATAGCACGAGCGCCAAGCGCATGGCCCACCGGATCTACTCGAATTTTATCGAGCCGTGCGACCTCGGCATGGACTTCCACACGTCGACCCGTGGCCGGACCAACATGCTCCACGTCCGGGGAGACATGACTGACGAGTCGGTTGCCCGGCTGGCGAAGGCGTTCGCAACCAACGTGATAATCGACAGCGACGGGCCCGACGGAACCTTGCGCGGCGAAGCGACGCGCGACGATATCCCAACAATCACGGTCGAAATGGGCGAAGCCCACCGTTTCCAGCGCAGTCTCATCGACGAGGCACTCGACGGCGTCGTCAGCGTTCTCGCTGAGTTCGGACTCATTCCATCCAACTCGGTTTCCTGGCCCGGGTGGCGCACGGTCATCGACAGTGGCGACGAGAAGACGTGGCTCCGGGCCGATACCGGGGGCATGGTCGACATGCACCACGATCGAGGGTCGCTGGTCCAGGAAGGGGACCGAATCTGCACGATTACGAACCCTTTCAAAGCTGAGAGCGATGTCGTTGAGGCGCCGTTTACCGGCCTGCTGGTTGGTGTCCTCGAAAACCCCCTCGTGTATCCGGGTAACCCCCTCTGTCACCTTGTCAAACTGGATGTGGGGACCCGGCGGGCCGTCGAACGCGAGCAATCTCGACTCTGAAGCGCGCCCCTGTCCAGGTTCCGAGGTAGTAACTTCTTTAGTTCCTGCATCCGAGGCTCACCTATAGCATGAGTCAGTCCTACACTCGGGGTACGGTCGAAGATTTCGGCCGATGGCAGGAGTTCTCGGCAGGCATGTGGGCCTGGATCTTCCACAAGCTCACGGGCTGGGTCCTCGCCGGCTACCTGTTCGCGCACATCGCGGTGTTAAGTAGCTCGCTCGAGAGTCCCGAAGCCTACACCAATACCATCCAGGGGTTGGAGGGGCTCGTCCTCGTGCGGATCCTGGAGGTCGGCCTCCTGGCGGTCGCGGTCTTCCACATCCTCAACGGCATCCGAC
Organism: Natrialbaceae archaeon; assembly: GCA_046710005.1. Classification (GTDB taxonomy): domain Archaea; phylum Halobacteriota; class Halobacteria; order Halobacteriales; family Natrialbaceae; genus DATFIX01. Next base: position 4,199 of record JBKEGM010000080.1, on the reverse strand, counting down.
TACTGTTGATCGACCTGGGGATCGGCCTGGAATCCCAGGACAAGAGTTTCTACGTTTCCCTCCTGTTGACCGCCGCGATCGTCGTCGCCAGCGTCCCGACGTTCCTTGGGGGGGTGAACCTCTGATGGCCGAACGCTATTCCACGTTCGCGCCCGGCGGCACCGCCTGGTTGCTTCAGCGAATCACGGCCGCGTTTCTGGTCGTGACACTTGCGTTTCACTTCTTCCAGCTTCACTTCTGGAATCATGCCTACGAAGTCACGTTCGCCGGGACGCAAGCCAGGATGAGCGAACCGAGTTACTTCCTGACGATGTGGCTGTTCCTGGTCACGGCGACGTTCCATGGCGTCAACGGCGTGTACGCCGCACTTGTGAACCAGGGACTCTCTGGAACGCTCAAACGCGTCGTGAAGTGGGGCCTCGTGGGTGCCGGCCTCCTGTTGATTGTCCAGGGAACCAGGGTGGCGTTCAACATGAGTGGAGGGGCGATCCTATGAGCACTGAAACCGAAGAAGTCGAACACGAGGAAGGCGATCCGCCGGCGGAAATCGAAACGGAACCGGCCGCCCAGCAACGCCGAATGGAGAAAAAACGCGTGGATGCTGAGAACCGCGCGGCCCAGCGACGTGACGAGGCGGACGCCGAGGCCGCCGAGAACACCGTCCATCTCAAGATTTTCCGGTACGACCCCGAAGTCCCGGCCAAGCAAGAACCCCGCTTCGACGACTTCCACGTCCCCTTTGAGAAGGGGATGACGGTACTAGACGCGCTGATGTACGCCAGAGACCATTTCGACCCGTCCCTGACCTTCCGGCACTCCTGTCGGCAGGCCGTCTGTGGCTCGGACGCCATGTTCGTTAACGGGAGCCAGCACCTCTGTTGCAAGACCCAGCTATCCGAGATGGCCGAGCCGGTGCGCATCGAACCCCTGCCCCACCAGGAAGTCGTCAAGGATCTCGTGGTCGATATGGAGCACTTCTACGACCAGATGGAGGCCGTCGAGCCGTACTTCCAGCCCGACGAGTTGCCCGACGACGAACTCGAGGAACAGCGCCAGACCCGGGAGAACCGCGAGAAGGTCAAACTCTCGACGCGCTGTATCTGGTGTGGCGCCTGCATGTCCTCCTGCAACATTGCGGCCGGGGACAACCAGTACCTCGGTCCGGCGGCGATCAACAAAGCCTACCGCTTCTACATGGACGAGCGCGAGGGCGAGAACGCCCAGGAACACCGGCTGAAGATCATCGAGCAAGAACACGGCGTCTGGCGCTGCCAGACCCAATTCTCCTGTACCGACGTCTGCCCGAAGGACATCCCGCTCACTGAGCACATCCAGGAACTCAAGCGGGAAGCGGTGAAAGAGAACCTGAAGTTCTGGTGATATATCATGGCAAGCGACTCAGCAGGGCCGTCTTCCCGAATCGGATCGACGGACCCCCATCAATCACGGTGATTCTCAGACATGGCGAGCACAATCCACGAGCACGACGTACTGATCGTCGGCGGTGGCGGCGCTGGCCTGCGGGCCGCCATCGCCGCGGACGAGGAAGGCGCGGACGTGGCCATCGTCTCGAAACTCCACCCCGTCCGGAGTCACACGGGCGCGGCCGAGGGCGGCATCAACGCGGTTCTCGACGACGAGGACTCCATCGAGGATCACGCCTACGAGACGATGAAGGGCTCGGACTACCTGGCCGACGCCCCGGCCGCGGAGACCCTCTGCAAGGAGAGCCCGAAGGAGACGATTCAACTCGAACACTGGGGGATGGGTTTTTCGCGGGACGACGACGAAACGGTCTCCCAGCGGCCATTCGGCGGGATGGAGTTCCCGCGGACCGCCTACGCGGGCGCGGAGACCGGCCACCACATGCTGCACACCCTCTATCAGCAAGTGGTCAAGCGCGGTGTGGAAGTTTACGACGAGTGGTACGTCACCAGACTGGCCGTGACCGACCACGACGACCCCGACGATCGAGCGTGCCATGGCTTCGTCGCAATGGATATCAGAAGCGGCGACCTGGCCGGATTTCAAGCGCGGAAGGGGGTCATTCTCGCGACCGGCGGTGCGGGCCAGGCCTACGAACACACCACCAACGCCATCGCGAACACCGGCGATGGCCACGCCATGGCCTACCGTGCGGGCGTCCCGCTGGAGGATATGGAATTCATCCAGTTCCACCCAACGACGCTGGCGTCCACGGGCGTCCTGGTCACCGAGGGCGTCCGTGGCGAAGGGGGCGTCCTGTGGAACGCAGAGGGGGAGCGGTTCATGTTCGAGCACGGCTACGCCACCACCTTCGGCGAGTTGGCCTCGCGGGACGTGGTGTCGCGGGCAGAACTCACCGAAGTAAACGAGGGCCGGGGCGTGAAGGACGACCACATCTACCTCGACATGCGCCACCTTGGAGAGGAGCGCATCCAGGACCGATTGGAGAACATCATCCACATCGCCGAGGACTTCGAGGGCGCAAACGCACTCGAAGAGCCCATGCCCGTCAAGCCGGGCGCCCACTTCACGATGGGCGGCATCGAGACAAACGAGAAGGGAGAAACCACGATCGACGGCCTCTACGCGGCCGGCGAGTGCGCGTGCGCGAGCACTCACGGCGCGAACCGTCTCGGCGGCAACTCCCTCCCCGTGACCCTCGTGTATGGGAAGATCGCCGGGCGCAACGCCGCCGACGGCGACGTCGGCGAACCGGGGGTCGAGGTGGGCCGGACCGACGTTGAGGAAGGAACCGTCGATACCCCAGTCGGCCTGGGCACGGTTGAGGCGGGAGGTGACGCGACCGCCGATGGTGCGGCCGTCGGCAGTCAGGAAACGATCGACGGTGCGCTCGACGCCGAGGAGCGTCGGATCGAGACGCTCATGGACCGCCAGGACGGCGTCCATCACTCGACGATTCGCGAGAACCTCCAGGAGACCATGAGCCAGCACGTTTCGGTGTTCCGTGAGGAGAAGGGGCTGAAGCAGGCCCTGAAGGACATCCGGGAGGCCCGCGAGCGATACCAGAACGTCGTCGTCAAAGATCCCTCCAGCACGTACAACACGGACCTGATCCAGACTATCGAAACCCGGAACCTGCTTGACATCGCGGAGGCCATCACCGCCGGCGCCCTCGTCCGGACCGAGTCGCGGGGTGCCCACTGGCGAAAAGCCCACCAGGACCGCGACGACGAGAACTGGCTGAAGCACACGCTCGTCGCCTGGAGCGACGGCGATCCCGAGATCTACTTCAAACCCGTTGTCCTCCAGGGCGAGTTCGGGGAATACGAACCGAAGGCACGGTCCTACTGACCGACCGGACGCGATCGGCCAGGCCCCCGCACCGATAACGTTCAAACGGCGTTTCACTTAGGAGAAAGCCCTTTTCCGAGAACGTCCAAGGATCGACTATGAACCGACGTGAAGTGCTCGCACTATCGGGAGCACTGGCGGCTGCTGTCCTCGCAGGCTGTACGGGGGATGAGGGGACGTCGCCACAAACGTCGATGTCCGAACAGGCCACCGGACAACCGGCCAGCGCCACCCGTACCGCTACGCCGGATGAACCGACGGAGACACCCCCATCGGGGGACCCGAACGTCGACGACGAGCGACTCGCCGATCTCGCGGCCGGGAACGCCGCGTTCGCGCTGGACCTTCACGGGCTCCTGGCGGACGAAGAGGGGGGCAACCAGTTCTTCTCGCCATACAGCATCTCGGTCGCCCTGGCGATGACCGTCGCCGGCGCTCGCGGTGAAACCCGCGAGGAGATGCGGGAAGCGCTGCACTACATGCTCGGGGAAGAAATCCATCCGGCTTTCGCCGATTTGCAAGCAGCGCTCGAATCTCGGGAAACGACAACCGACCCTGTGGACGACGAACCGGTCGAGGCATTCCAGATTGATGTCGCCAACGCTGTCTGGGGCAAGGAAGAGTACCCGTTTGCCGAGGACTACCTCGACTTGTTGTCGGAACACTACGGCGCCGGACTCCGGACGGCGGACTTCGCCGGGGCCCCCGATAGTGAACGCGAACGGATCAACCAGTGGGTGGCCGACGTCACCGAAAACCGGATCGAGGACCTGCTCCCGTCCGGATCGATCACTCCGAGCACGGTCATGGTCCTCACCAACGCCATCTACTTCATGGCGGGGTGGGCCCACCAGTTCGATCCAGAGGACACCGAAGACGGCACCTTCACCGCTCTGGACGGT